>JAFUDL010000349.1 GCA_017459225.1 Kiritimatiellia bacterium | reverse complement strand
GTGTCGGGGAAGTGGCTGTTGCCGCCGTCGATGATGATGTCGCCCGGCGAGAGCAGCGGGATGAGCTGTTCGATCATCGCGTCGACGGCCGCGCCCGCCTTGACCATCAGAAACACCTTGCGCGGCGCGGCGAGGCTCTCCACGAGCTCCTCCACCGAGTGGCAGCCGATGATGTTCTTGCCCTTTGCGCGTCCTGACGTGAATGCGTCCACCTTCTCCACCGTGCGGTTGTAGCACGCCACGGTGAAGCCCTTGGACTCCATGTTCATGATCAGGTTCTCGCCCATCACGGCGAGGCCCACGAGGCCGATGTCTGCTTTCTGCATGTTCTTGTTCCTTTGGGTGGTGTGGAGAAAATCAGTTGGCGCGCAGGAGAAGTCCGACGGTGGCGACTTCGGCGGCGTCGAGCGCGTAGGCGGGATCGACTTCCAGCGGCAGCGATTCGGGTACCTGCACGCCGGCCTTCGCGAGCTGACGGCGCCACTTGGCCTGGAGGTCGGCGCGGCAGGTGGCGGGGGAGTCCTTGCCCTCGGCGTTCTTCACGGGCGAGAATTCGTCCGCGCGGTCGAACGCGAGGCAGCTGACGCCCTTCGCGTCGGCCAGCGCGTCGAAGATGAACTTCTCGAACTTGTAGCCGTTCGGCTCGGAGGGCTTCACCGTCTTGCCCGAGGCGTCCACCGTAGCGATCTTCTTGTGGGCGAGATGGAGCGGCATCGCCTTCGAGGCCTCGCGCTCGAGGAAGGCGCGGTCGAACACGTGGATTGCGGGCGAGCCGAACTTGAAGTAGAGGTCGCCCGTCTTCGTGCGGCGGGTGTTCATCTCCTCTGTCATCTCGGTGTACTCGATCATATCGAAGTGGCCGTCGCGCTTAACCACCATGCCGAGGCCCTCGTAGGGATCGCGCTTGGCGCAGAGCTTGAGGGAGTACTCGCTCTTCTCTAGCGTGTGGAGGCCGATGAAGGCGGGATCGGCCACTTCGACCATGGGGTTGTCCACCTGGAAGTAGAAGAGAGTCTTGATGCCGCGCGCCTTCATGTCCTTGAAGCAGCCGTTCGCCTTGAGGGCGCTGATCATGCCGCCGTGTCCGTCGGGGCTCATGAACACATGACCGGGGGCGTCGAGGATGATCTTACCGTCTGCCGTCATGCCGGGCCACATTCCCTGGCGGAAGAAGACGACGTTCTTCGGATCGAGGCCGAAGTAGTCGTTCTCCTCGAAGTGGGCGACCGTGGCGTCGTAGTTGGCGGCGCTAGTCATCACGTAGAACGGAATCGCGGCCTTGTAGCGCACGCTGAGGGCGAGTATCTTGCGCGCGTGGAAGTGGAAGAGCGAGGCGCCTGTCACGGGGCCGATGGAATACGCGCCCTTGGGACCATCGTAGCCGAGGCGCGAGCCCTGCCCGCCCGCGACGAGCAGCACGCCCACGCGTCCCGCGGCAAGCTCCTTCTCGCCTGCGGCCACGGCCTTCTTAAGCGGGGCGCCCTTGAGCTGCGCCACCTTGGGCGCTGTGGGCTTGCCTTTCTTCGCGGCGGCTGCTCCGCCGCTCGCGAGAATCGCCGCGCAGCGCTTCAGCTCCTTGAAGTCTATCGTCTCCACCTGCGCGAGAAGCGCCTCGCGCTCCTTCGCAGAAAGCTGCTTCCAGAACTGGAGCACGTGCCCCTGGCCGTTTTTCTCGAGAACGGACTTCGCCTCGTCGTATGTCATTGCTGCTTCCTTTTGCTCGTTATGATCGTGTGGCCTTTATGCCGCGCCGCTCCGGACCGGGACGACGCGCGGGGACGCACCGTCCCCGAAAAGCGGGAAGATTATAGCACATTTTTCCGGCGCGTTAAATTCAAAAGGGCCGGGGTTGCGCTTTTCCAGATGAAGCCTATGCGGCTCTGGTGCGACGGAGGAAGTCGAAGGTCGTGCGCGCCACGACGGGCGAGAGAAGCACGAGCGCGACGAGGTTGGGGAACGCCATGAGGCCGTTGAAGACGTCCGCAATGCCCCACACCGCCGACACCGTGAGGTACGGCCCCACGAACACGACTGCGACGTAGGCGATGCGGTATGCGTTGATGGCCCATGGGCGCTTCGTGCCAACGAGGTATTCGAGGCATTTCTCCGAGTAGTATGCCCAGCCGAGAATCGTTGTGAACGCGAAGAACGCGAGAGCCGTCATCAGGAAGAACGACGCGATTATGCTCGAATGCGGGCCGAGGAAGGCGAGGCCGCGACTGAACGCCTCGATCGTGATGTCGACGCCCTTGAGCCCGAGCGACGGTTCCCATGCGCCGGTGACGACGATCGCCAGGCCCGTCATCGTGCAGATGACGATCGTGTCGATGAAGGTGCCCGTCATGCACACGAGCCCCTGGCGCGCCGGCTCGTTCGTCTTTGCTGCCGCGGCGGCGATCGGCGCGGACCCCAGGCCCGCCTCGTTCGAGAAGATGCCGCGCGCCACGCCTTTCTGAATGGCGATGAACACAGTTCCCACCACGCCGCCCGTGAACGCCTTCGGGTTGAACGCGGCCTTCACGATCAGCTCCACCGCTTCGGTCACCTTCGAGAGGTTGCCCATCAGGAGGAACACGATGATCGCCACGTAGAAGATGGCCATGAAGGGCACGATCACCATCGAGACTTTTGCGATGCGCCTGAGTCCGCCAATCACCACGAGGCCCACGCACGCCGTCACCGCGATGCCCGCCAGGACCACCGGTATGGAGTATGAGGTGCCGAATAACTGAATGCCCGTCGCCATGTCTGAGGGGTTGAAGTTCGGATCGAAGAAGCGCTGCACGGCCGAGGTGATGCCGTGGATCTGCGTGATGGTGCCGATGCCCATGATTCCCGCGAGCGTGCCGAAGAACGCGAACGCCACGGCGAGCGGTTTCCAGCGGCGGCCGAGTCCTTTTTCGATGTAGTAGAAAGGGCCGCCAAGAACGCGTCCGTCTGCCGCCACCTCGCGGTATTTCACGGCTAGCAGACCCTCTGCGTATTTCGTGGCCATGCCGAAGAACGCGGCCACCTCCATCCAGAAGAGGGCGCCGGGTCCGCCCGTGCCTATCGCCGTGGCCACGCCCACGATGTTTCCCGTGCCGATCGTCGCCGAGAGCGCGGTGCACAGCGCGCCGAACGAGCTCACCTCGCCCGACACGCCATCCCCCTCTTCCTGCTGGAACATGTACCTGAAGGCGCGCTTCAGGTTGAAGACGTGGCTGAGGCGCAGGCAGAGCGTGAGGACCATTCCGGTGGCCAGGATGGCGGCTATGAGCGGCACACCCCACACCCAGTTGCCGGCCGTATCCACCATGCCCGTGAAGGCGTCGAGCCAGCCGCTTGAGGCTTCCACCGAGGCAGCCACGCCGGGAGCGGCCCGCACGGCCTCCGGCTCGGATGCCACGGACTGCAGCGCCGTGGGCGCAGTCTGCGCGAGCGTAGGAAGTGTTCCGCAGCAGAACGCCGCTGCGGCCATGAATGATATTGCCACGAATGTCTTCATGGCCAAATGATACCATGCCCGCCTTCAACCGTCAAGCGTCAACATTCACCGGATCGGCCGCGCATTGGCGCATGCCGATTTCCGTCCTGGGCGCTTGCGCGGAGTGCGGGGATTTGGTAAACTAGGCGTGTTAAGACTGTTGTTTCGACTAACGGGAGAAGAACAATGCTGAAATCGAGATTCATGTTTGCAGCGGCCATGGCGGCGTGTGCGTACGCGCTCCATGCAGGCAGAACTATCGAGGCCGACTACACGCTGGAGGCCGACGAGGACTGGAGTTCGGAAGGCACCGTGACGATAAACGCCGGCGTGGTCGTGAACCTCAACGGGCACGACCTCCGGGTGGGCGGGCTCGCCGGGGAAGGCCGCATCGTCTCGTCCACCGCAAATCTCGTCGCCAACGGCAGTTTCGAGGTTTTCAATGCAGCCATTTCCGGAACGTCCGGCGGCTTCGCCGCAGATGGCCTCGCGCCGGATTCCTGGACATATGCACTTGGTGCAAACGCGTCGTCCGGTTGGGCCAAGAGCAACGACAAGACGTGGAGCTCCGGCGTTTCCGCCCACGACGGCGGCTTTTCCGTCTTCTGGTGGTGCAAAGACGCCGCCGGCAGGGATGCGGCGCTTGTGCAGACCGTGACGGTGGAGGCGACTGGTCTCTACAGGCTCTCATTCTGGACGTCGTGCCGCCCCGGCAACGCCGTATTCAAGAACATGCGCCTGCACGCGGAGGTGGACGGACAGCCGCTTGGGCACGCCACATGCGGCGATGTTGCCTGGCGGAAGACGGTGTTCGACGTTGCGCTCATGGCAGGCACGCACGAAATCGCGTTCCGGTCGGACGGGACGGGCGGCGCGTCAAACCCATGCGCGCTGTTCGACGACGTCTCGCTCCGCCGCAGGTCGTCCCTGCACCTCGTCCAGTCGGCCGGCGGCGCGTACGACCGCTGCGGAATCTCAGTGGACGAAAACGTGCGTGTGGTCGCCGAGTCTCAGACGCTTTCCGCCGACTGCGACTGGAGCGCGCTCGGCCCGGTGACGCTCGCGGGCGGCGCCGTGATCGACCTTGCGGGGCACGACCTTTCAATGGACGCGACAGGCTGGCGCGGAGAGGAGCTCGTCAAGAACGGAAGCTTCGAGACTTTCGCGGGCACGCCCTCCGGCGGCAGGTCGGGCTTCACCGAGGCCGTGTATCCGAAGGCCTGGGAAAGCCAGAGGGCCGCCGACAACAATGCGTCCGTATTCTGGGTGACTGGCGGCAACTGGTGCGCGAACGCCCCTGACGGAGCTTTCCACATAGGATACTGGGTCAACAAGAACAGCGACTCGTCCTCGCTGGTCTCGCAGCAGGTGACAGTGCCGGAGGCCGGCAAGTACCGCCTTTCGTTCTGGACTGCGGCAAGGAGCGGCGGATACAACAACACGCTTACCGTCGGCGCAGTCGTCGACGGCGAAACCGTGCTGGCGGCGCCGTGCCCCAACACGACGTGGCGGGAGAACGCAATCGATCTGGACCTTGCGGCCGGAATCCACACGGTCGCCTTCCGCGGGGCCGGCCGCAGCGCGACAACCCCTGGAGGCGGCGTTGACAAGGTGTCGCTGCGCCCTGCAAACGCCGCCATCACCAACTCGGACGGCGGCACGACCGGCGAACTGCGCGCGAATGTCGCGGCGGGATGGATGGCCAACGACAGCGTCGTCATCGGCGGCAACGTCAAGCTGGTGAAGGAAGGCGCGGGCACGTTCGCGTCGCACATGGTGCAGGCGTACACCGGCGGAACGCTGGTGGCGGGCGGCACGGCGCAGCCGCCGGACGGAAACGGCGCGAACGACACGTACAGCCCTGCGAAGGGCTATACCGCGTTCGGTTTGGGAAAGATCGTAGTGGGCGAGGGCGCGTTCTTCGACCTGCGCGGCAACTACGACTTCAACGGCGCGCTTTCCATCGATCTCGACGGCGGCACCATCACAAGCGGCATAGAGATGAAGCAGCCGGGCTGGGGCGGATCCGGCGTAGGCATGCTCACAAAGGACTCCTTCGTGAACGTGCAGCGGGCCATCGTTTTCGGCGGGGGAACGCTCGACCTCGGCGGACACAAGCTCTCGGCGTCCATGGCGTATAGCAAGGTCTTGTACGCCAAATATTCCGTCATCTCGAACGGAACGCTGGAGACGTCCGGCACGGGCTGGCTGCGCTTCGACGCTAGTTGCGACATGAGAACCGTCAGGTTCGTGTCGGGCAGCCCGCTTGCGCTAGGCGGAGACATCACGATCGAGCTAGGAGACTACGTGGTCAGCTACGCAGGAAACGAATCAGACGGAACAGGGGTGCTGAACGTGCACGGCGCGTTCGTGCCCAATACGGACAGTTTCTTCGGCTGCACGATGCAGGACGGATCGACAATCGACCTCTCGGGCAGAACGACCGCCCTCCCTGCGGAATCGTCCTTCGCGGGTAGTCAAGGCGTCAAACCCTCGCATCTTGGCGTCTCGTTCGCGGCGAACGCCAGGGTGACGGTGAACCTGGCGGGACGCGAAGGGCTGAAGGAGCTTGCAGGCTCGAAGGACGAAGGTGGCGCCTTCGCCGGGTACCTGATGATGTGGGGCGACGAGGCTCCCGACGCGTCCGTGAAATTCGCCCTCGACGCGGAGACCGCCGAACGCTACTACATCAGAAGCACTGGCAAGGGCCTTCTGCTGCGCCGCCCGGAAGGACTGGACGTATTTATTCGCTGACTGAATCCGCGAGATTCACAAGCGCTGCCGGCGGGGGATTTTCGTCCCTGCGGGCGGCGCGTCAGGGCGCATCTCCATAATTCTCCGCAGCCTTTTCCATTGAACCTAAAAAATGGAGGCTTCGTGCATGAGTGTGGGTCGGTTCATGCACTGAAATGATGGTTAGAGTGCTTGAAGCCCCCTCTCAGTAGGTGCTGGTGCGTTGTGAACAGGCGG
>JAFUDL010000348.1 GCA_017459225.1 Kiritimatiellia bacterium | reverse complement strand
TGCCGCCCGAGAGGTCCGCCGGCATCTTCTCCGCCGCGTCCCTAAGACCCACAAGCTCAAGCTGCATCAACGCAAGCGTGCGACGCGCTGCGGCAGGCAGGCGAGTGAACTCCTCCAACGGCAGCATCACGTTCTCGATAACGCTCATCGAGCCGAAGAGCGCGCCGCTCTGGTACATCACGCCGATTCGCCGAAGTATGCGCTCGTGGTTCTCGTCGTTCATCTCAAGCCCGTCGATCCTGATCGTTCCCGCGATCACGGGATTGAGGCCGATCAGATGTTTCATGATGGTGGACTTCCCGCAGCCCGACCCCCCGAGAAGCGCAAACACCTCGCCCTTCGCCACCGTGAAGTTGACGTCCTCAAGCACCTTCACGCCGGGATATCCCGCGTCGAGGTGCTCCACCTCGATGATGTTCGCCTCGCCGCTCATCGGCGCCCTCCGCCGAAGTCGAGAAGATGCCCGATGACGGCGCGAAGGCCGCGATACCAGAAGCCGAAGTCAAAGAGCGTGCGGAACGAGAAGAGACGGCGCAGCAGTGCCTCGGGCTGGAAGAAGCCTGCATATACGCGGCGAACGGCGCGCTTGAGATCGGCTTCGCTCGCAAGGGGCGTCTTGGTGATCTGACGGCGCATGTCGTATTCGTCCCAGTCGAGCGTGGTGAGACCGTCGGACTCCTTCAGCTCGCGGAAAAGCGGCGTTCCCGGATAGGGGATGGTGATGGTGCACTGGAGAGTGGAGGCCCATCCCTTGGCAAGCATGCGACGCGCGAGGCACACCGTGTTCTCGATCTCCTCTGGACCCTCCCACGCGTGGCCGAACATGAATGTGAGATGCACGTCAAGCCCCGCCCGGTGCGCCCACTCTGCGCCCTTCTCCACGTCCTCGACCTTCAAGGCCTTGACGAAACGGTCGAGCGTCGCCTGGTTGGCGCTCTCCACGCCGAACAGCACCAGACGAAAACCTGCCCTGCGCATCAGCTTGTAGTCTTCGAACGTGAGACGCCCGAAGCGCATGTTGCAGTCTATGCGCAGCTTCTTCTGGAGCCCGCGGCGGATCACCTCGTTGCAGAAGGTCTTGAGCCAATCTCCAACGGGGAAGGAGCCCGAGTCGTCCATCACCTCGCGCACGCCGTATTTCGAGACGAGCATCTCGAGCTCGTCCACCACGTCCACGGGATTGCGCGTGCGGTATTTTGGATAGAGCGTGGTCCAGCTGCAGAACGTGCATTTCGCATGCCAGCAGTCGCGTCCGCTCATGACGTACGTGCCTGGCGTGCGGCGGAAGTTGCCGTTCTTCTCGGCGTAGAGGCGCCAGTGCGCGAGGTCGCGGTCGATCCACGGCGCGGAGTTGAGGTCATGGTCGAGGCGGAAGCGTCCGGTGTTCTTCACCTCGCCGCCGTCACGATACCAGATGCCCGGCTCGAACTTCGAAGGATCGAAGCCGGCCTCCACGAGGTTCTTCAGTAGAAAGTCCCAATCGCCGCCCGTCAGCACATAATCGACGGGGCACGCCGCCATCGTCTCGTCGGGAAGCGCCGTCACATGGTCGCCCACGAGAACGTAGCGTGTGCCTGTTGCGGAAGACCTGTGTTCGGATATCCACTTCCAGTGGCGCTTTACGACGGGCGTCTTCGTCTCCATCACCACCACGTCGGGACAGCACTCGCCGAGGCGGCGCTCGAACTGCTCGGGCGTCCATTCCTCGGCGATGCCATCAAGCCAAAAAACCTCGTGGCCCGCCTTCTTCAACATCGTCGCAGCCGTTGCTGGCACGACGGGGAAGATGTAGGTGGGCCGCGAGAACCACTGGAACTGCCTGTTTTGCGAAAGGAGCGGTACGCCCTTCTCGCTGGGCAGCGGCGGATAGCAGATGGCGATCTTCATGCCTGAACCGGCTTCCCGCTCAAAGCCGGAAGCGCCAGAGGCGCATTACCACTTGTAGCCAAGGCCGAGCATGTAGCGGAAGTCGCTTGACTTCGTGTGGGGACCGGGCTTGGAGTTGTAGTCCCACTCGAACTTGCCCATGAGCTGCCACGCGGCGGCGAGTTCGTAGGCGAAGCCGACGTCGGTGTCGATGAGGTAGCTGTCGGCCCAATCGCCGACGTCGGGCAGGTACTCGAAGTTGTGGGTGAAGGCGAGCTTCTCGAGCCACTTGGGATTCCAGGAGAGGTGGTGGGCATAGCGGAACGCGCAGCGGTCGTCGTCGCTCTCATGCTCGTACTTCTCCTTGATGTAGGTGAGACCGGCCTCCTGGTTGAACGACCACTTGCCGGTGAGATCGTGGGCGTACTTCTCAAGCCACTGGTAGCCAAGGCCCGTGCCGGCGCGGTAGCGGTACTGCAGGTTGTTGATGCCGTCGCGCTCATAGCGTCCGTTGACGTAGGAGTACACCTTGGTGACCCAGAAGTGGTCAAACTGCGCGCCCAGGTCGATGCGGTCTTCGGTCTTCTCCTTGTTGTCGCGGGTGGTACCGTTCTGCGCGAAGTAGTATCCGAAGTCGCCGGCCAGGCGGTCCTTGTCCCAGCGGCGGTTGACGTCCGCGACCACGCTGGCCTTCTCGCTGCGGGTGTTGCCGCGGGCGATCGAGCCGCTGAGGTTGGCGCTGCCGTGCCACTTCTCGGGCTCCGGATTGACGGCCTTGACGTTCTTCATGTCAATCGGCTTGCCGGCAAGGGTGTACGCATCGTTCTGCTTGGCAAGGGCACCCTCGGCAACGGTGTTGTCCTTGTACTGCACCTTCGACTTGGTGGTGGTGAGGCTGGCCACCTTCTCGTCCTTGATCGTGAGCGTGCCCACGTCGTCGGACTTGAACTTGATCTCGCCTCCGGCAATGCTGACGATCTCGCCTTCAAGGCGGGAACCGCTCTTGAACACGATGGTGTCGGCCGAGACGGCCAACGCGCACGACGCGGCCAGCAGAAGAGCTGCAGAATTTTTTATGGACATTGATGGAACCTTTCTTGGTTTGTTTGTGCGAACATTATACCATATCCGCGCGGAATGTGGTATAGTCTTTTGAACGAGTGTTGCGCGAGAGGCGTAATTCACCGTCGAGCCTTCCGATGATCGGAAACAGCTATTTGAAACAACCTGCCTTTGGCGCACGGGCGCGGGGCCTTGCGGCTGCTTCGCAGTTAGCGCTTCGCGCCTGCGCACCTCTCTCAAAGTTGTTTCTACCAGTTGTTCTGGTTGTTTCCAATTTCAAAACGCATGGGCGAGAAACGCCCTTGCGCTAGCGCAGGAACAAGCCCACGGCCACATCTTTCTCCGCAAGGCCCGGCGCTTCGACGTAGCACAACGCGGCGCCGGCAAGGCACCGGTCACTCAAGCGACGGCGGCACGATCTTGCCGTCGCGCTGGGCTTCGGGGTTGTGATCGTGCGCGATGTACTGCCCGTTGGAGTCCATCCACGTTATCAGCCTCTCCCGTTCCTCCGGCGTGAGCTTCACGCCGTGGTGCCCCGCGTCCAGCATCTTCCTGAGCGGGGCGTTGATCGCGAGGTGTCTGCCGGGCGTCGTGTAGGCCGGCTCGTGGAACGCGTAGTCCACGTACCGCCTCCTGTCGATCATGTCGCGCGCGTAGTAGTTCGTGCGCTGCACGAGGTTCTTCCAGCTCGTCGAAAAGCCCCACCTGTCCTTGCGCCAGTCGCCCGCGCGGAGGTCGGGGGCCTTGGCGGCGCGTTTCTCGCCGTGGCACGACACGCACTTCCTGTCGAGCACGGGCTGCACGAGGCGGGCGTAGTTGAACGGCGCGGCGCCTTCCGGCGCGGGCTTCATCCTGCTCGGCGCGCGGCGCATCGCCGCCGGAAGGTTCGTGCGGGCGGTGCGGCGCACGTTCTCCTTCGGCTCGTGGCAGCCGCTGCACACTAGCCGTTCGCCGGGATGCACGTAGGTGTCGCTTCTCATGCTCTGCACGGCGCATCCGTCGGCCCGGAGGGCCTGGAAGAACAGCGGCACGTTCGCGGGCGCGGTGAAGTACGCGCTGCCGTCAGGCTCGACCGGCACCGTGCCGAGGCACTGGCGGCCGAGCTGATGGTTCTCGGCGCCGAGCCACGGGCGCATGGCGATGGGCGCCGTCTTGGGGAAGAGCTGCCACACGCGCAGTGCGACGATGGGGTCGTTGGTCGGGAAGGGAATGCGCGTGTCGTACACGTTGACCAGCCCTATCTCAGCCGTCTTCGGCATTTCGGCGGCGGGGATCGGCGCCGGGCGGCGCCCTTCGGCGTCCGCCGGACGCCCCTCGAGCGTCTGGTGCGGAATCACCGCCGGACGCTTCCGCGCGACGACCGGGATCGGATCGAGGCACGATATCGTCGGATGCGTGTAGAGCCGCGTCTTGTTGCCGAAGACGTCCACGAGCGTTATCGCGTAGCGCCTGCCGCGCATTGCGACGTCGTACATGCTGTTCGCGCGCGGGTCGTACACGCACAGGAAGTATTTTTCGCTCAGCGGCCACGCCGTGGCGTAGGAGCCGCAGTATCTGTATCCGTTGCGGTTCGCGCTCTGTTCGCTTTCGGGGAACGGCTGTTCGGGCGTGATGCGGCGGATGGAGCTCATCTCCCCGTCGTCTGGAATCGCCGGATCGATCGTGATGAGCGAGCCGTACGACGGACCGTGATGCGGCGTGGCCGTGGCGACGTACTTCCCGCTTCCGGGAATCTGCCGCACGTTCGCCTCCATCTCCGGCGACGTGTGGTGGTGAAGGCGCGTGTTGCCGTTGAGCTCGCGCGGGTCGCGCCCGTCGGGGAAGGTCGTCCAGGCGTGGTGCGCTTGGCTGTGGCCGCGGTCCACGTAGTCCCACCGCGTGTATACGATCATTCCGTCCTTGTTCACGCTGGGGTGCCATTCGTTCGTCTCGTGGTGCGAGAGGCGCACGATGTCCGAGCCGTCGTCGAACATGGAATAGAGAGTGAACGACGGCACGGGGCGGTCGCCGGAACAGCGCACGTAGCCGCCTCGCCGCTCAGATATGAACGCCATGCGCCCGCTCGGCAGCCAGCACGGGTCGAAGTCGTTCCACGGGCCGTGCGTGATCTGCCGGAGGTCGGAACCGTCCAGCGCGCAGGTGAAGATGTGGTAGCAGGTGTCTTCGTTCCAGTTGTCGAGCTGGTTCTTTGCGCGGGTCGCGGCGAAGGCCACGCGCTTCGCGTCCCAGTCGAGCTCCGGCGAGATTATCGCGCAGCCGTCGAGCGTCGCCCCTTTCCACAGGCCCTCCACGATCTTCCTGCCGGCGATGATGTTGCGGGCGGTCGGATGGTCGGAGAACGGGTTTTCGAGGATGTAGAGCCCGTCGCCGCGCGACAGTCCGTTCTGCGTGCCGTGGAAGCCGTAGTACTGGTCGCACATGTGCGTTCCGTCGCGCCGGTGGAAGAAGCCGGTCGGCTCGTGCGTGGCGAAGAGTATCTTGTCGATTCCCTTCAGGAGCGGGTTCTTGAGGGCGACGCGCCGGTTGAGCGCGAGCGCCCGCTCGAAGAGCGCGACGCGCGGTGCCTCGTCCAGGGCGATCGTGGCGTCGGACGAAAGCGTCGCGAGTT
>JAFUDL010000347.1 GCA_017459225.1 Kiritimatiellia bacterium | reverse complement strand
CTTCGTGGGCCGATACCAGCCCGCGCCATCCTTGAAGAGCCTCACTCCGCCGGTTATGGCCACGCCCGCGTTGTACGCGATCTCCCCTTCCGGCACATCGACGTGCAGCTCGCCCATGTGCGACCTGTCGAAGCGCCACTTCCGCTCCAGATACGCCGTCATCTCAAGACGCTCCGCCTCGGTGAGCTCCCTGTCGAAGCAGATGAGCTCGGAGAGCTGTTTGCCGCCGTTGCGGTAGATGTTGCCCGTCTTGCAGTTGCGGTCAGTGTTGATTCTGTCGCTCTGGCAGCCAGTGTTCATCACTGCGCAGATCACCTGGAACGTCTCCGAAGGGATGACCTCCGCATTCTTGGTGACAAGCCTTGTGCCGTTCCAGATGGATGCGAACTTCGAATGCGTGTCGTTCGAATACTGCCCGGAAGCGCCGCGGTGGAAGTTGTACGCCGACGTGTCGCCCAGCAGGAACGCCGCCTCCGTCTTTGCGATCTTCACCACCCAGAAGACGGTGCGCAGACCGGTCAGGCGCGTATAGGCCATGTCCATTCCGCTCCCAGCCGCGCCGAAGTCCACCGTGGGAATTCCGTATGTCGTCGTGTCGTACACTGGCGCCGTGGTGGCGCTGGCCACTCTGCGCGAGGAGTCCTTCGACGTCCACCTCTGCACGTTCCCGTTCGAGTTCACCTCAAGCGAGGAGGCGTCGCTCGCGTCGAGCCAGAACGTGCTCTGCGTCGCCACGGTCGGCGCAGTGACGTTCGCATCCAGCGTCCTTGTGGTCCTGTTGTCGCACT
This sequence comes from Kiritimatiellia bacterium, assembly GCA_017459225.1. Classification (GTDB taxonomy): domain Bacteria; phylum Verrucomicrobiota; class Kiritimatiellia; order RFP12; family UBA1067; genus RUG572. The sequence goes on along the minus strand of JAFUDL010000347.1, from coordinate 3,173 downwards.
TGACTGTGCCCGTTCCGTCTAGGGTGGAGACGTACAGCTTGTGCCCATTGAGGTCGATCGTCGAGTTGATCTGCGCGTCAAGTCCGCGCCAGTCGCAGTCGGCAGTGAGCTTGCAGTCGCCGAGTTCGACCACGGCGTACTTCATTCCGCAGCCGACGGGGATCTGAATGTTCACGTCGCCGCCGATGTGCACCACGGTGACGTCGCCAGGAAGTCCGTCCTGCACCTGCGAGCCGGCCGGATTGAGGCACGTCCAGTTGGCGGGGTTCGCCACGTCGCCGTCACCCGCCGAGCCCGTCCACGTGGCGTCGACCACGAGGTTGTCGATTCCCTCGCCGCCGTAGTAGATGCCGTCGGGCAGCACCACGAGAGGCTGAGTGGCGCGTGCGGCCGTGGCCTCGCTCCACGCGAACGTGGCCGAGACGGGTTTCTCCGTCCACGCCACCAGCTGCTCGCCCAATTCGGGCGTGCGTTCGCCGAGCTCGACCGTCACGGTCGCGCCGTCTGCGAAAGCCACCTCGCGCGCCGGGACGCCGCGCGGCATCATCGCGTTCAGCACCGTAGTTCTGCCGGAGAGGTCGAGCGTGGAGCCGTCCTGCATCGTACAGGCGTAGAAGTCGTCCGCGATCGGCGCGAAGCGTCCAAGCACGTTGAGCGCCGCCGAACCCTCGCTCGCCGCCGCGCTGCCGCTCTCCACCACGTAGTCGCGCACGGTGAGCGGATAGATGAGCGAGAGCGCCGCGCCGTCCATCACAAGCGTGGCGGTGCTTGAGTCGGTGGCGGCCTTGTCCACGCGCAGCCATCCGCCGCCCGTCGCGCGGAACGTGCCGTTCGTAAGAGGCGTGTTGTGGAAGAGCCGTAGCATCTTGCCTTCGGCGATGCGGGCCGTGAGCGTGTGGCCGGCCATGTCGAACGACAGATGGTGGCCCTGATACGCGCCCCATATGGTGAACGTGCCGTCTATATCCAGGAACGAATCCGCGACGAGCCGCAGATAGTTGCCGGATCCATAGCCGTCGTTCGTCATGTCATAGCCGCGGTTTGCGAACGTTCCGCCATTGAGCACCACGGTGTACTGGCGGCAGTCGTAGTTGCCGGCGAGGTCGATCTCCGCCCCGGCGTCCACCACGAGCTCCGTGATCGCGCCGCCAAGTTCGCTTTCATAGCCCACGTGCGTGAGCGCGTTGCCGCTCACGAGAAGGCGCACGCCGCCGGCCGTGACGTGCATGCCGCCAAGGAAGCTCTGCGCCTTCTTCGCCGGCACGAACTCGCCCGCGCCGTCCTTCACCAGCTTCATGTTTCCGCTGAGGACGACCGACGTGTTCATCACGCTCTCGCCTTCTGCGACTTCCAGGTGCAGCTCGCCCGGGGCCGCGCCTTCCTCGACTTCACCCCCTTCCACGAACGCGCCCGAGCCGACGTTCGCGAGGAATTTGTACTCCTTCAGCGCGGGCAGGTATTCCATCACTCCTACCATGCCGTCGGCGAGGCGTTTTGCGGGATAGTATATGCGCGAAGGCGATTCGGCGCCCGCAGGGGTGACGCTCAGGTAGTAGAGCTTGAACGATCCGTAGTTGCCGAGATTCGCGTCCACGCCGTTGTAGTGCGAGGCGAAGATGGAGAGCGTGCTCGCGGGCGTGAAGTTGCCGGCCGTCATCGTGGCCACCTCTGCGCCGTTGATCGTGCCCAGGAGCGTGGACCCGTTCGCGGCCACCACGTAGTCAACGCCTGCCGAAGAGGTCTGCGTGGCGTTTGCCTGCCCACCGAAGCGGTCGAAGCGGAACCTGTTGCCGATCGCGAAGCATGTGAACGACCTGTCGGTGGCGTTCGTGCCGCGCACGCACCAGATTGCCTGGTTGCCGGAGACCGTGGTGAGGTTGACCTTCGCCTCGATCGTGTCGGTGGCGGCGGGCGTGTACGACGTCTTGATGCGCTGCGCGCCAGCGCCCTGGATGTAGTTAAGGCGCTTGTAGCCGACGGGGAAACGGTCGTCGGTGATGCGCCCTGGACCGATCAGCGAGGTGACGTGGAGCTTGTGTCCCTGAAGGTCGACAATTCCATTGAACCGCACTGAGTCGCCAAGGCCGCGCCAGTCGCAGTCCGCCGTGAGCGTGCAGTTCCCCACGTCAACGGAAAGATACCTGACGCCTGATTCGGCAGGCATCTGCGCATTCACGTCGCCGGCGAAGTGCACCTCCGTCATCATTCCCGGCACGCCGTCCGCCACCGCCTGCGCCGACGCGTTGGTGCACGCCCAGTTGGCCGCGTTCGCAACGTCGCCATCGCCGCCCGCGCCCGTCCAGTGCGCCACCACCACCATGTTCGGACCCGGCTCGCCGTAGTAGATTCCCGTCGCGTCGACATGCAACGCGGGCGCGCCGCCCGCCGCCGTTTCCGCATCCCACTGGAACGTCACGTTCGCGGGCGCCGCGCTCCACGCGACGAGCCGCTCGCCCTGCTGGAGCGTGCGCCCATGCACGTCCACCGTCACCGTGCCGCCCGCGAAGGAGAGCGTGCGGCCAGAGACGTCGTTCCTGGCGGGGAACACGTCCGTGCGCGCGGAGAGGTCAAGCGTGGAACCGCCGGCCATCTTGAAGTTGTGCAGGTAGTCGCTCGCCGGGCGGAACACGCCGTGCACCGTCAGAACACCGTTGCCGCCCGCAGCAGTGGCCGCTGGAGTGCGCACTGTAATGTCCTTCACGTCGCCGTTCACCGCAAGATTCAGTTCGCAGCCGATGTCGATGTTCGCCGTCGAGGCGCGCAGCGACGTCTTGTCTATCGCCAGCATTCCCTCGTCCTTCTTCAGAGTTCCGTTCTTCAGCTCGGTGTTGAACACGTTCGTTCTTTCGCCCGCGAACGAGAGCGTGTGCCCGTCAAGTTTCGCCGTGCACGGCGTGTAGCCCGTGCCGATGAAGTCGTATCTGCTCATCATCGAGTCGGCCGCAAGCGTCAGGTATTCGAGCTGGGCGGCGCCAGTGCCGCGCAGCGCGCCCGAGTTGTCGATCGTGCCGCCGTCGAGCACGAAGTGGTACTGGAAGAAGTCGTTGAGGCTGGGAACGTCGAACACCGCTCCGCTGCGCACGTATATCATGCTCTCGACAGAACCCACTTCCAAGTTGACGCCGTAACTGGAGCACATCAAGCAGCCTGCCGTCACGTCGGTGCCGCCGCTG
>JAFUDL010000346.1 GCA_017459225.1 Kiritimatiellia bacterium | reverse complement strand
TCACAACGGGGCCTGCCACGTAGTATGCGAGCGTGGCGTTCACGTCGAAGACCTTGAGAGTGTCGATGAGGAGCTGTGCCATTGCTTCGGGATTCTCGTCGCTGCCGGCGGACTTCGGCGGCACATCGTTGAGAAGCGAGACGGGCGGCAGAACGTAAGGTCCCTTGTCCTCGACCGCTTCGGCGGCAGGTACGGCAGGAGCAGTCTCCACTGTGGGCGCGGCGGGCTGTGGCTGGGCGGGAGTGTTCACCGTGCGCACGGGGCGGACGGCGGGCGCTGGCGTTGGCGCGGGCGTTGGCGCTGGCATGCGCACTGCGGCAACAGAGGGCGCTGGCGTGGGAGCGGGGACAGGGGAGGGGGCGGGCGATTCGCGCGCGGGCATCCAGTCCACAATGCCGCCAGCGTTGGGCGGGGGGAGCAGTTCGGCCTTCATTCGCTCGCGCAGCGCGCGGGCCTCCTCCTCGCGGGCGAGCCGTTCGGCCTCCTTGCGCTGGCGTTCCTCCTCGCGTTCGCGTCTGCGCGCCTCCTTCTCGGCCTCCTTGGCGGCGCGTTTCGCGGCCTTCTCCTCGGCGATGCGCTGCTTTTCGGCGAGACGCTGGGCCTTGGCCTCCTCGCGCGCCGCGCGTGCGGCTTCGATGGCCTGTTCGCGTTCGGCTTCGTCCATAGCCTCGTCGCCAGGCGTGCGGTCTGCGGCCCATGCCGTGAGACGGCCGAGGGTGTTCACTATCGATCTGAATCCGATTGTGAGGAAGATCGAGAATACAAGCAGGCATGCCATCACCACGCCTGCGCCGAACGGGGAGATGAGGCTTGCAAGGCCGCGCGTCATCACGAGGTATCCCACGGCACCACCTGCGTTCGGGGCGATGTTGAGCGAGTGGAGGATGTTGGCAATCGCCGGCAGGTGCCCCATTAGCTGAAGGAGGCATGTGGCGGTGAATACGAAAAGCGCCACGCCGAGCGTGCGGCGTCCTGGATGGAACGACTTACCGAATGCGAGGCGGATGCCCGCGAAGACGCAAATCGGCGGCACGGACCAGATGCCGAGGCCCACTAGCTGATAGCCGATGTAGGCGAAGTAGTTTCCTACGGCGCCGATCAGGTTGCTGGTCGTCTCGCCGGTCGGCATGCACAGTTCGGACACGTCGCGCCAATTGTACGTGAACAGGGCGAAAAAGGGGAAGAAGGCTATCGGGAACATGAAGAAGCCGATCAGCCTGCGGCGGATGGACGCCTCTGGCTGCTGCGGGCTATCGTCCGTCGATTGCATCTGCTGGACCTCTCATTAGTGACTGCATCATGTATGGCGAACCGTAGTAGAGGGTGGCGCGCACGCCGTAGTACACGGCAAGTGCAAGCGCAAGCGCCAGTAACTTGAGCCACCAGTTGTGCGTGAGAAAAGAAAAGAAGTTCTTCATTTCGCAGTCTCCTGTGAAGAGCCGTTCGCAGCACCGTCGAATGAGGCATCGGCGAGCGGCGGATTTTTCTTCGGGGGCGGAAGAGGAATGGCGGCGGAATCTGGAGCGGCCGTATCGGGCGTGGCTGGTGCGGAAGCGCGCTTCGCGGCGGCTCGGGCGAACTTTTCGCGGCGGCGGCGTATCCAGTCGGCGATCGTCTCGCCAGCGGTCTTCTGAAGCGGCATCGCCTTGCGCACCCAGCGGAGAATGGCCTTGCGGGATTCCTCCGACCGGTCGGGGTAGCGGATGAGCCGGCCGTTGTGGGCGATGGAGACAAGGCCGCGCTCTTCGCTCACAACGATCACGAATGCGTCGGTCTCCTCGCTCAGGCCCACTGCCGCGCGGTGGCGCATCCCTGCGGCGAAAAGCCCCTCCGTGTTGCTGGAGACGGGGAAGAGGCAGTGTGCGGCTGCGAGGCGTCCGTGGCGGATGATCGCGCCGCCGTCGTGGAGCGGCATGGGTTCGGTGAAGATCGAGAAGAGGAGCTCGTTCGAGATGATGGCGTCGATTGAGACGCCGGTGGTTTCGACGCCGCGCAGCGAGATGCCGCGTTCGATGGCGATGAGAGCGCCGATGCGTGCCCGGGCTAGCTTGAAGATGTAGGATACGAGATCCTCTGGCGTCACGCGTCCGCTTGCGCCGAGCCCAAGGTCGCGTCGGTTGTCGGCGAAGAGAAGTGAGCCTATTGATGCAAGCACGCGGCGGATCTCCGGCTGGAAGATCACCACCGTGGAGAGCGCCAAGTAGCCGAGAAGGGTTCTCACGATGTACGACAGCACATCGAAGTTCAGCAGGAACGTGAAGGCGATCAGAAGGGCGAAGATGATGCCCGCGCCCATAAGCACCTGGCCGAAGCGTGAACCGCGTGCTGCCTTCAGAATGGCGTATATCGCGAAGTACAGAATTGCGATCTGTATCACGTCCGGCACATATTTCACATATTCTAGCATTGCCTGCCAGTTCATGCGACGCCTCCGTTCGTAGGTGCATCGGCAGTGTCCGCAAGAAGCCGTGCCACGTCGAGCGCCTGCTTTGTTTCCTTCACGTCGTGTGCGCGCACCACCGACGCGCCGTTCATGGCGCACCACACGGCGGCGCCCACGCTGCCGCCGAGCCGGTCGGCCGGGCTGTCGGTGCCGGTCATGGTGCCAATCACGCGCTTGCGCGACACTCCCACTAGAACGGGCGAGAGCTGCGCGAGGCGGCGTATGCCGCCGAGAAGCGACATGTCCTCGTCGCGCGTCGTGCCGAAGCCGATCATCGGATCGATGAGAACGCGTGTTTCGTCTGCGGGCGTGGAAAGGCCGAGTGCGCGGAACTCCTTTTCGCCGCGGCAGGGCAGCACTAGACCGCATCCCGTCTCGCCTGAAAGATAGAGGAGCTTTGCGGACGAGGCAGGGTAGACGCAGTTGATGATGGACGCTCCTTCTTCGAGTGCAAGGCGCGCGGTCTCGGGGTGGTATGTGTCCACCGAAATCGGCGTCTTGGCGAGTTCGCGCACAAGAATGTGCAGCACGGGCTTGAGGCGCGACCATTCCACGCGCCAGGCGACGGGTGTCGCGCCGGGGCGTGTGGACTCGGCGCCGAGGTCGATGATGTCAGCCCCCTCGCGCACGAGAGTGCGCGCGCGGGAGACCGCGGCCTCGGTACGCAGGCACCTCACGCCGTCGGCAAAGGAGTCAGGCGTGACGTTCACGATGCCCATCACGCGCGCGTGCGAAAGGTCTATTTTGAAGTCTTTGCAATGCCAGAGCATGTCACTTGTCCTGTTTCTCTGGTTCTTCTTTGGCGGCGTCGGCTTCAGGCGTAGTGGTTTCTTCCGCAGCGGGCTTGGCTCCCGTGGCGGCATCGTCCTCTTCGTGCTTGTGCTGAAGGCCAAGAAGCTGCTCCACGTCGCGGCCGTCCATCGTCTCCTTTTCGAGGAGCGTCTTTGCGAGGAGCTCCAGCTTGTCGCGGTTCTCCTCCAGAAGGCGCGTGGCCTTTGCGTACGCCTCTTCGACGAGTCGCTTCACCTCGGCGTCAATGGCCTCTGCCGTCTTCTGCGAATAGGGAGGGGGGGCTTCCTCGAGCGCGTATGGGTTTGGCTCGATGAAGCTCTGGAATCCGAATGCGTCGCTCATGCCGTAGCGGCACACCATCGCGCGCGCCACTTCGGTGGCGTATGCGATGTCGCTTGAGGCGCCGGTGGAGATGTCCTTTGAGAACGACGCCTCGGCGATGCGCCCGCCGCAGAGCACCACGAGCTCGTCGAGGAAGTAGCTGCGCGAGCGGTTGAGCACGTCCTTCTCTGGCAGCGTCATGGTCACACCGAGGGCGCGTCCGCGCGGAATGATCGAGACCTTGTGTAGCGGGTCCGCGTTTTCGAGCAGAAGCTGCAGAAGCGCGTGGCCAGCCTCGTGCCATGCGGTGGTCTCGTACTCCTTGCGGGTGAAGCCAGCGCTCTTGCGCTCGCTGCCCCAGAACACCTTGTCGCGTGCTTCTTCGAGGATTGCGTGCGGTATTGACTCGAGGTTGCGGCGCGCGGCGAGGAGGGCGGCCTCGTTGATGATG
>JAFUDL010000345.1 GCA_017459225.1 Kiritimatiellia bacterium | reverse complement strand
GGGTCCCCACAGCTCCTACATCGACATGTATTTCACGCGCCTCACGAACGTCCGCGCCGTATTCTGGGCGATGGACATCGTGCGCGACAAGGACGCATTCTTCCTGGCCGACGGCAAGAACGAGGTGATCCAGAATGCGGGCTCGTATCATTTCCACCGCGGCTACCAGGGGAACGAAATGGGCTGCTATAGCCCCAACGGCACTGCCGCGAACGGATACAGGTTCGGACCGATGTACTGCGACGGCGAGCCTGTGTCGTGCATGTGGACCGAACGTCCGCCTTACGGCACGCACGTGTTCGACGTGGCGTCGTTCGAGGATCTCACGGCGTCCGCCATCTCCGCCGACCGCTGGTGCAACGACCGCAACGGCGGCCGCGCGATCTCAGAACTTCTGATTCTCACCACGCCCGTCTCCGGCCTTACGCGCAAGATGATACGCGAGCGCATCGAGAAGAAGTGGACGCGATCCTGCGGCTGGGCGGGCGCGGGCGATGCCGAGTGGGGCGCGGGCAAGTACCGCGTGTTCAACGCGGATGCTGCGGTTCCCGCAGAGGGCGCTACGGCCGACGGCGTTGGCTTTACGGCGAACGCGGAGCTTTCGGGCGGCACGCTCACGCCAGGCGTTGCGGGCCTCTTCGCGTCCGAGAACGTCGAGGTCAAGATCTCGGCGCCGCTTGCGGGCAAGCTGGGAGTGTACGGCCCTGGAACTATTGCGCTTCAGCGGAAGATCGAGGCGCTGGACGAGATCTCGATCGGCTATGGGGCGACTCTTTCCCTGCCGCCCGGCGGCGTGGTTACGGGAACGCTCTCGATCCACGACAAGGGCAGGCTTGTTCTCGATGTGTCGAATCTCGCCGAGAAGGAGCATGCCGTGATCAAGTTCGGGGGCGTGTCGCTTCTGATGGGCGGAACGCTCTACGACTACGTGTCGCTTTTCGGTGGCGGAGATCATTTCTTCAGCGTGTCGGCGGATGGTACGGAAATCCACGTCAACTCCCGGGATGTGGCGTTGACGGCGGTGTGGACAGCAGCCGAGAGCGAAGATCCCACGAATCCCGCCAACTGGATCTGCCGCAACCTTGATGGCGAGGTGGTCGAGGGCCTGCTGCCTTCGAAGGTCACGTCGTCCGTCACGTTCAATGCGGACTGCGATCTGCGCACTCTCGGCAGCGTGATGTTCGCCGACGGCGTGACGTTCGACCTGAACGGGCATTCCGTCAAAATCGCCGGTCTTGCCGATCAGGGTTATCCGATCTCATCGGTCGCCAACTCCTCCGAGAGCGCAGGCGCCGAGCTGCACGTGGATGTGGCGGAGGGTCTCTTCGTCACAAACAGCACCGCCGCAATCAGTGGCAACGTGAAGCTGGTGAAAGACGGCAAGGGAACTTTCGTGGCCGAAAAAGTCCAGCAGACGTACACAGGAGGAACCGACGTTTATGGCGGCACGTTCGAAGTGTTTCCGGTCCAGCACTACTCGCCTGACCGCTGGGTGCTTGGCGCCAGAGGAAACACGACAACTGTGCATGCAGATGGACTCTTCCGTTTGAACTCTCTCTATGGCGAGGCGGATGCCGACTACAAGTTCGTGCTTGACGGCGGCACGCTGGAGGGTTGCGGAAATGACCTCCCGTCCAGCTGGGGACAGTTCCATTCCATTACGCTCACGGACAACTCTAAATTCATTCTCAATGCCAACACCGGTCTGCGGCCAGGCGGCAACGTCAGGGCAACAACGCTCGATCTTGGCGGACATACCTTGACCGTTCAGATCGCCGGCGGGAAATACTTGTTCATGATCGACGCAACGATAAAGAACGGAACGCTCGACGTCGTTTCCGGCGGGTGGCTCTACCTGAACAAATTCTACGCCTCCGCCACGGAGGCGAGGGACGTCGACATCCGCCTTGGCAGCGCAGTGCAGATATGGACTCCCACGTCCGTGCGCAACTACGAGCAGGTGTACGACGCTGACCAGAATATGGGCGAGGAGGCGTTGAACGTCTATGGCATATTCAAACCTGCCGCGGGCCACAACTACTTCTACGGATGCACGATGCAGGACGGCTCGACGATCGACCTCTCCGGCAAGACGGGAACGTGGTCGGTGAAGTCCGCGTTCTCGCAGGGACGCAACACCGTTTCCTTTGCAGACGGCGCGTCCGTGACGCTGAACCTTGCAGGCAGAGAGGACCTGAGGGCGATCGCCAAGTCCTCGAGTCCGTACATCGTCACATGGGCGGTGACCGACGGCGTGGCCGAGCTTCCGCCCGACAGCGCGCAGTTCCAGGTTGACGACGAGACGAAGCAGAAGGCGTTCAGCGTGCGCAAGGACGGCACGGGCCTCAAGCTCGTGTACTCCTGCGGCACCGTCATCTTCCTGCGCTGATCGCGCCAGACGCTTTACGCGCAAAATTTTCCGTTCGTGGACTAATGCGTCCATTCGGCGGCTCGCGAGTTAATTCGTGCGCCGCGATGCGCGATTTTTTGATATAATATTCCTTTCAAACGAAAGGGAAAACAGATGAGCATCTTCAAGGCATACGACATCCGCGGCATATACGGCCAGGATCTCACACAGGACGTGTTCTACAAGATCGCGCGGGCATACGCGCGCTTCATAGAGCCGCGCAAGGTGGTGGTGGCGCGCGACTGCCGCACAAGCTCCGACGCACTTTTCGACGCATTTGCGCAGGGGCTTGTGGACGAAGCGGTGAACGTGGTTGACATCGGCCTTGCCTCGACCCCGATGAGCTATTTCGCGAACTCCCTCCTCAAGGCCGACGGCAGCGTGATGATCACGGCCTCGCACAACACCAGGGAGTGGAACGGCTGCAAGCTCTGCCGCGCGGGCGCGGTGCCGATCTCCGGAGCGACTGGCATCAAGGACATCGAGCGCATGGTGGCGGAGATGGACCTCAACGAGCCGCCGCGCGGCATCGGAGAGATCACCAAGATGGACGTCTCGAAGGAGTACGCCGCCCATGTGGCCACGTTCCAGCACATGGCGCATCCTCTCCACATCGCCGTCGACTTCGCGAACGGCATGGGCATCGCCGAGGCGGCGGCGTTCGCCGGTTCGCCTCTCACCTACGATGCGCTCTACGGCGAATATGACGGCAACTTCCCCAACCACGATGCGAACCCGCTCCATGTGGAGACTCTGAAGGATCTGCAGGCCCTCATCCGCGCGAATCCAGGCAAGTACGCCTTCGGCGTCGCGTTCGACGGCGATGCCGACCGTGCGGGATTCCTCGACGAGAAGGGCGACGTGATTCCAATGGACTTCATGACGGCGCTCATCGCGCGCGACCTGCTCGAGACCAATCCCGGCGCCGCGTGCTTCTACGACCTACGCTCCTCGAAGGTCGCCGAGGAGACCATCGCGGCCGCCGGCGGCAAGCCGATGATGAGCCGCGTGGGCCATTCGTTCATCAAGGCGCAGATGCGCGAGAACGACGCGATATTCGCGGGCGAGCTTTCCGGGCACTACTACTTCAAGGCCAACTCCACGGCGGAGTCGAGCTCGATGGCCACGTTCGCGCTCGCGAACATCGTCTCGAAGAGCGGCAAGCCGCTGAGCGAGCTCGTGGCGCCGCTAAGGAAGTACAGCCAGAGCGGAGAGATCAACTCGAAGGTGGCCGACGCGGCGGCGGTGCTGGAGAAGGTGAAGGCTAGGTTTCCTGACTTCTTCGAACTCGACGGCGTGTCTGTGGACCGCTGGGACTCCGAGGGCTGGTGGTGCAACGTGAGAATGTCCAACACCGAGCCTCTCGTTCGCCTCAACCTCGAGGCGAAGACGCCCGAGCTCATGGCGGCCAAGCGCGACGAAATGCTTGCCCTCATCCGCGCGTAGCGGCACCGAGGCCTTCAACGCGGTAGGGCGCGCCGCCCCAGCGCGATGCAATGGCAGTTATGCATAGGTTGCTTGAATACTTT
>JAFUDL010000344.1 GCA_017459225.1 Kiritimatiellia bacterium | reverse complement strand
CGCAACAACTGCGAATATGCCGAGCGCCGTGGCCCTGCTGCCGGAGCGAGTGAAATGCGAGATGCCCAGCGCCACGCCAAGCCACGAGAGAGAATAGAGCCACGCGCGCGCGCCCCAGTCGAACATCGCTGGCAGAAGCGAGGTCGCGTTCGAGAGGCGGCACACGGCCACGCACCACGCGCCGACAGCGCTTGCCGCGAGGGCGAATACGAGCATCAGCGCGAGGCCTGCGAACTTGCCAAGGGACCATTCCGCGCGCGTGCAGCGCACGATTGAGTAGCGCACCGCGCCGCTCTTCAGGTCGTCAGCCACGCGGTTCCCGGTGGTGAGCACCACCAGAAGAGGCGCGCAGAAGAATACGAACCATGCGTACACGAGCTCGATCGGATGGCGCCCCTGGATGTCGGCATAGACAAGGTCGTTGGAGACCATTGCGCGGACCATCTTCTGGAACGGCTTGGACTGCCATAGCGCGGTGCTCACAACGCCCGTCTTGTCGGCGTCGGGCAACTGCAGCAGCTGCGCGAGCTCCTGCTCCATCCTGCTGAAGATTGATATCGTTCCGTACATTCAGCACGCGGCGGAGACGATGTAGAGCAGCAAAAGCACGAGCGCGCGACGGCTGCGCAGCGAGCCCGCGCATTCGGCGAGGGCCACCTGGAAGATTCTCGCAAGCGACCTCATCGCCGGCCCGCCCTTCTTCCAATCGGCAGAGACTCCATCTTGCCCTGGACTGAAATTAGCGGCTCGGCCACTCCTGGGTCGATGAAGTCGGTCATCTGGATGTCGGACACCATGGTGCGCGCGCCAGGCGCCACCGCGCCTAGCTTGTCGTACGTCTCGGCCATGATCGTGGTGGCGTCGCCCACAAGGCGAAGGCCAAGCTCCTGCGTGAACTTGTCGCTATTGGCAACCTGGTCGGCAAGGGCCTGCATTGTGTCGCGCAGCTGCGAGTTCATCTCGTCGATGGCGGCGTCGAACTTCTCTGACGCGGCGGCGTCAAGGTTGAGCTTAGCCTTCCACTGCGCGCGGGCGACGTCCGAGCGGGCACGCCACATCTCCTGCGCCTCCTCGATGCGCGCGCGCAGATCGTTCGGCGCTGGCGGCTGACGCGGCGGCTCCTCAGGAGCGGACGCCTCCTGCGGCATTCCCGCCTTTGCCACGGCCTTCGCCGGTGCCGCGTTCGTGGACACCACCACCGCAGGTTTCGACGGGCGCTTCTGCTGGCCTCTACGCCGCGGGCGGCGTGCCTCGTCAGGGATGTTCACCATCTGCGCAAACGACTTGAATGCGCCGCGAGACGTGCGCGCCTCCTCGGCCGCCTTGACCTTTTCCTCCGCGGCTTTCTTCTCGCGCTCGCGCAGCTCCTCGCGCGGACCCCACGCGCCAACTATCAACCCCAGGACGCCCGCCACCGGCACCCATATCCAGCCGTTCTTCACTAGTTCTACCCCTTCTTGGCTATCTTCTGGAGCATTGCGTTCTAGAGTATCTTGCGCAGCTTCATCGCGCCAAGCACAAGCAGCGTCACCGCAAGGCAGAACAGCGCAGCAGAGCCGATCGCCGTCACGCCGCCCTCGGCAAAGCCCTTCTTCATCCACTTGTCAAGGCTCTGCAGGAAGAGCTGGAACACAGCAGTGCCGCTCGTCACGATCATGAAAACCATCGGAAGCAGCGCTATCCAGAAATTCAGGTGCTTCTTGAGAAGCCAGAGCGACGCCGTGAGAAGCGTGAGCGCCGCAAGCATCTGGTTGGCGCTCGCGAACATCGTCCAGAGATTGTGCGCCATCGAAGGATTGAGAACGAGCAGATAGACGCCGATCGCGATCACCACGCCCGTCGCAACGTACATGTTTTTGTTGAGGCGCACAAGGAGAGACGGCTTGGGCGCAGGTGCGTCGGGCGCCGCAAACGAGTTCGACTGTCCCGCCGATGCGGTGCTCCATATCTCCTGCCACACGAAGCGCGCAAGGCGTGTGCAGGCGTCTACGGACGTCATCAGGAACGCAGCGACGGCAAGCAGCATGAAGCTCTCGCTCGTCTTCTCGGGCAGTCCGATCTTCGCGCAGAAGCTCGCGAGACCCTGCGCGAACATGACGACGGGCTTTCCTCCCGCAAGCCCCGCCATCAGATCCTCCTGCGAATGCCACGCCACCGCCACGAGTGCCAGAAGCGCCACCACGCCCTCGAGGAGCATGCACCCGTACCCGACGGGACGTATGTGGCTCTCGCTGTCGAGCTGCTTCGACGTGGTTCCGCTCGCCACGAGCGCATGGAATCCCGAGCACGCGCCGCACGCCACCGTCACGAAGAGAAGCGGGAACACTCCCTGCGTAACGCCCTTCGCGTTCATGACCTTGATTCCCGAGAACGCGTTGATGTTCAAGTGCGGGCACACCCAGAACACCGCCACAAGCCCCAGCGCTAGCATCGCGTAGAGGAGGTAGCTGTTGAGATAGTCGCGCGGCTGCAGAAGCAGCCACACCGGCAGAGTGGAGGCCACGAAGCAGTACACGAAAAGCACAACCACCCAGATGTTCTTGCACGCCTCCTGCGTCACGCCGAAGATCGCAGTGAGGTCGCACGGGAAAAGCACCCCCACCCATACGAGCAGAAAGAGAATCGGCACGAACACGAAGCTCGCGAGGAAGACGTTCCATTTGAACTTGTACACGCACACGCCGAAGAGCGCCGCCTCGAATATGCCGAGCAGTGACGACGTGGCAACCTCTGGGTTAGAGACGAACGCATCCGCCACCTGTCCCGTGAACACCGCCATAACAAGCACTAGCGCCGAGAAGCAGAACATGAGGAATATCATCTTCCCCGAACGCCCCATCACGGTCTCGATCACGCTTCCTATCGACTTGCCCTCGTGCCTCACAGAAAGGAAGAGCGTCACCATGTCGTGCATCGAGCCTATGAATATGCATCCCAGCACCACCCACAGCGCTACGGCCGCCCATCCGAACTGCGCCGCGAGAACAGGCCCTATGATCGGCCCCGCCCCCGCGATCGCGGCGAAGTGGTGTCCGTACAGCACCATTGGATGCGCCGGCACGTAGTCCACCCCGTCGCCCATCGTGTGCGCGGGCGTGGGCTTCGACGGATCAACGCCGATGGCCTTGGCTATGAACCGAGAGTAGAGGAAATACGCGAGCGTGAAGCATGCGATTCCCACTAGAAGCAGCAATGCACCATTCATCTTTTATTGTCCTTTTCGAAAATTATACCATTTCGCGCCCCGTGTTGCAAATGAGACGCGCCGTTCTGCGCAACTTTCACTTGCCGACGGATCCGCCTGACATCTTGACGAGCGCGGGCTCTAGAGGCCCAAGATCGAGCTTCAGGCGGTCGAATCTCTCGCCGTGCTCCAGTTGCGGGTTCGGACCGAACACGCTTGCCGCCTCGCCGTAGCGCCTGTCAAAAAGCGAAACGGCGATGTGCCTAGCCTTGTCGTATCCGTTCACCACCAGCACGTATGTGCAGCCGTCCTTCACCCACGCGCGCGCCGAAATCGGGTATTTGGGTCCCTTCCAGTCCTTGTCCGGCGAACCATAGCCGAGTCCGCCCACAATCCGACGGCCAGAGCCCTCGTCCGAGAGCAGCACGGGGAACTGCGCGCGTATCTCCGCGCCAACTCGGCAGCACTCCGCCCACCTCCGCTCGAACTCCTCGCCGTTCGGACGTTTCTCCAGGTCGAAGAAAGAGTACATCACAAGTCCATTCGCTCCTTGGGCTATGCACTGCCAGCACATCGAGCGCAGCTCCGCCTCGGTCGGCGCGCGGCATTTCGCCTTCTCCTCGGGCGTCTTCCTGTAAGCGGCCCAGTTGAACGCCTGCGGCACCTGCCAGACTGGCTTGCACCCGAGAGTGCCGCGCATGGTTTTCTTAGTCCACTCCGTGGCCATTGCCGCCGGCTTAGACGGAATCGGATAGGGGTCGGTGCCCACCACGTCGAACGACGGCATGTACTCGCGAATCGAGTTGTACTGGTACAGCACGGCCCAGCCCGGATGCCCGGGATCGAGCTTCTCCATCAGATCGCGGCGCGCGGCGAGACGGGGCAGCATGCCGAGCGGCAGCTCGTCGTTGAGATACCACGCGAGAAGAGCGGGATGGTTCTTGAAGCGGCTCACGCGGTCCGTGACGTAGCGCACCTCGTCCGCCTCAGTCACAATCCCCTTCGGCGCCCAGTGAGTGCCGCTGTAGACGTCCTTGACGCTGTAGATCACCTTCAGGCCCTTTGCGTGGCAGAGATCCATGATATCCGTCGAATCCGGCGCATGGTACGGCATGAGGCAGTTGAACGGACCCTTCGCGTACGTCTCGATCTTGTTCGTGATGACGGCGCTCCAGTACATGCCAAGCGGAAAGAACGGCTTGCCGTCCACAATCGCGCGACCGTGGCGGTCAAACCACGTTGCCATCGGCGGCATCCTCTCCAGGCGGGCAAACGTCGTCTCCGCGCGGCCCAGACGCTTCGCTCCGTCGAAGAGCTCCGCCGCAACGCGCTGCGCGCCCATCTTCAGCTCGGCCACGCTCAGCGTCACGCTGTCGCCAAGCGCGTTCGTGGCACGCGTCCTGCACACATCGCCATTCGCGTTCTGATACGTGAACCACGTGGCGAGGTTCGGGCCTGCATGGTCTTCCGGAACGTCAAGCGCGGCGCGGAACGTCACTTCGCCATCGACAGCCATGTTGCGGTACGCCGTCGAATACACTCCCGCCACGGGCGGCAGCACGTATTCGCGCACCGACACGTCGTCGAACCACGCCTTTCCCTTCATGCCCTTCCGCACGTATGGACTCACCTTTGCCGTCGCAGCCTCCTTCGGCACCTTGTCCGTAATGCCCTTGACGAGCGTCCAGTCTTTCGTGCCCTTCACGCCGTTCACGTACGCGCCGCCCAGCCACTTGCCGTCCGAGTTGCACCACTCGATGCATATCGTCGCGCCGCTTTCCTCTCCGGATAGGTTCTCGGTCTTCACCCACACCTGGTACTCGTAGGCGTGTCCGGCCTTGAGCGGCACCGACTGCCCGGGAAACGAGTAGAAGCTGGGATCGTCGTTCTCGTAGCAGAGCGCGCGAGTGCCGTTGATTCCCTCGCCGTCGCGGTACACGAACTTTCTGCCGATGGCGTTCCAGCCAACGGTCTTGCCGTCCGCCACATCCTCGAATCCGCCGTTGCGCACGAGCTCCGGAGCCCTCGTCTGCACATCGGTCTCGGCCAAAGCCGCCACCGACGCGACAACGCACGCCGTAGCCACGACACCATTAGTTAGTCTTTTAGCCATCATGCTCTACCTCGCTTTCAAGTGAAAACTAGTATAGCATAAAGATGTCTCCAGTGACAACTTGGGGCAACCGCAAAAATATGCGGACGGCACACGGAATCTCTACTTTGCGATTTCGAATCTGTTGAGCCCTGGACGGAGCGCGTGGCGCGCGTCGTCGGCGATGAACGTTCCTTCGCATCCGTACGGCAACTGCACCCACACGACGCGGCGGCCGCCTTTCGACTCGACCTTCACGTAAAGCGTTCCGTACAGCGTCTCGGTGTATGCGGAGAAGTTCGGGAGCGTGTCCGAGAGAAGTGGCGCGACGGTGATCTTGTTCCCATCAATCTCG
This sequence comes from Kiritimatiellia bacterium, assembly GCA_017459225.1. Taxonomy (GTDB): domain Bacteria; phylum Verrucomicrobiota; class Kiritimatiellia; order RFP12; family UBA1067; genus RUG572. The sequence goes on along the minus strand of JAFUDL010000344.1, from coordinate 1,497 downwards.
AAGCCGGCGAAGCCATGGAAGAGCGCGCCTGCGGGGCCGGTGTAGCATGTGTGGATCATGCTGCCGTGCGACTTGCGGCCGTAGTGCCATGCCTCAGGAATCGTGTTGTATCCCTCGTCCGCGAAGTAGAGGAAGCCCGGCGCCTCGCCGAGGCGGAATGTGCGCAGCGCGAGCTCGCGTCCGCGCCGGGTCGCGCAGAGAAGGCGCAGGATCGGCATGTAGCTCGGGCTGCCGCCGTCGATGTAGCCCTTCCACTCCACGATGTCCTGCATCGTCTTCTCCGTCTCGGCGCGGTGCCCGCCCGCCTCCGCCACGCCGCCCAGGAGCGCAATCGCCTGGTAGCGCGCGTTCTCCGAAACGTACAGTCCGTCCTTGTACCACGCGCGGTCGATCGCCTTCACGAGCGCGGCGTGGCGGCGCGCCAGCTCCGCCCGACGGGCGGAGTCCGTGACGAGGCCGTCGGTCTCCAGCGCGCGCCGGATGGCCCAGGCATACGCGCAGTTGTTGAAGAACATTCCCTCGACGGTGTGGCCCCAGTCGCCCCAGCCCCTGCCGGTGGACCACACTTCGGGGTACGCCCAGTCGCCGAGACAGTCCCCCTTCTTCGGCTCGTACTGCGCGAGGATGCCGTCCGGGCGCACGTGCGCGTGGAGGTAGTCGAGCCACTTATCGATTACCGGACGCATGATGCCCTTCAGCCGCGCGTCGGGATAGCGCCGGCAGTACTCCGCGAGCGCATACACGGGGAAGTTGCTCCAGAACGTACCGCCCCAGCCGTAGCCGTTCGGCGACACGTGAGGGATGCTGCCGTCGGGACGCTGACTCGACGCCCATTTGAGCAGGTAGGCGTAGTAGTACGCCGCGCTGTCGAACTGCGGCATACCGTCGCCCCACATCGCTGAAAGGCTCGCCTCGCCGTAGCCGAGGCGTTCGCGGTGCGGACAGTCCACCGTCACGCCGCCCATCGTCGTGGCGATGAACGTGTCGCGGTCGAGCGCGAGTATCTTCTCAAGGTCCCTGTCGCCCTTGAACCCGCCATGGATGCGTCCGCAGCATCCGATCACGATACCAGTCACGTCATCCAGCGCGGGTTTCTCGCAGCCCGTGAGATAGAAGAACCTGCCGGACTGCGTGTTCATCCTGTTCTCGAACACGCCATCGCCGCCGCAGAACTCAAACTCCGCGATCTGCCCGAACGTACACTCGTCAACGAACGTGTCGCTCGCCGTCATCCGTGCAACCGTGCCCTTCTTTCCGTTGAGCTTAAGGCGCATTAAACCCGAGAACGCCTCGCCCATGTCGATCTTCCACTTGCCCGGCGTGGCAGTTTCCTCGATCGAAACGGGTTTGATCTCGCGTATCGCGTAGTCACGTTCGGAGACGTCGCAAGTGACGGTGAATGCAGGACCCGTGCGCATCACGCCGCGCTCATGGCGCGTCTCGCGCTCCACGTCACAGAGATGCTCCACGCCCCGCCGACTGCCATTGCCGTTGCTG
>JAFUDL010000343.1 GCA_017459225.1 Kiritimatiellia bacterium | reverse complement strand
ATTGGTCATGGACTGAATGGAAATGGGGCTGCCGCCGCCGATCTTTCCGCTGCCGGCGTGGACCTCTCCGCCGAGGCACGCGAGCTCGACGAGCTCATGGCGCGCGCGCCTGCGTCCCGCCGCGACTGGCGTGAGACTCGCTTTCCGCTGTTCTCCGCCGTTCACGCCCTCAACCGCCGCGTCTCCCTCAAGAATCCGCTCCTCAAGAGCGTCACGCGCCTCGTCTTCGTTGGACACGAGGCGATGCCTTTCGACGAGTTCAACGCCGGCTGGCATATGTGCGACCAGTACTTCGGCTTCCACGCCACTCTGCACGGCGCCTCGGTTGGCGATGGACTGTACGTGCTCGAGAATCCGTTCTCCGACCATCCCGTTGCGCGCGACATCCTTGACGGCCGCACCGTCGAGGAGGGCGCGTGGAAGGGCCGCACGCTCGGCCCGGGCGGATACCTCGCGCCCGACGTCTCGTGGGACGGTTCCACAATCGCCTTCGCCTACACGCGCGGCAAGCCAGAGATCCGCAAGTGGAACGACGACACCGTCTACCACATCTTCACCTGCGCGGCCGACGGCTCTTCGCTGCGCCAGCTCACCACAGGCTGCTCCAACGACCTCGATCCCTGCTGGCTCCCGAACGGGCGCATGGCGTTCATCTCGGAGCGCCGCGGCGGATTCGGCCGCTGCCACGGCCGCCCCGTTCCCACGTTCACGCTCCACTCGATGTTCCCCGACGGATCCGACATCGTGCAGCTCAGCCCGCACGAGACGAACGAATGGCACCCCAGCGTGGACAACGACGGCATGATCCTCTACACGCGCTGGGACTACGTTGACCGCGGCTTCAGCCAGGCCCACCACCTCTGGCGCACCACCCCCGATGGACGCGACCCGCGCGAAGTCAACGGCAACACGCGCGAACGCCTCTACGACTCAAGTCCGCTCATGGAGATGAACGGCCGCGCCGTGCCGGGTTCTCGCCTGTACGTTGCCGTGGCCACGCCGCACCACGGCTGCGCCTACGGCTCGATCATACTCGTCGATCCCGCCAAGCGCGACGACGACCGCATGTCGCAGGTGCGCCGCGTCACGCCGGAGCAGCCCCTCCCCGAAAGCGAGACGCACGGCGGCGGAATGCGCGCAAGCGGCTCGTACGCAACGCCCTGGCCGCTCAGCGACAAGTACTTCATCTGCGTGTACGACGGCAACGCCAACGGAAAGTACTCGCCGCATCCCATACGCCGCTACGCGATCACGCTTGTGGACGTCTTCGGAAACAAGACGCGCATCTACACGCATCCCACCATCTCCTGCCTCGACCCGATGCCGCTTCAGGCGCGAACGCGTCCGCCCGTTCTCGCGCACGGCACGCTCGTGGGCCGCCCGGCCAACACCGACGGAACGCGTCCCGCGCCCATTCCCGCGAAGGACCTTCCCAAGACGGCTCAGATCGGCCTGATCAACGTTTACAACTCGAAGCTCCCGTTCCCGAAGGGCACCGAAGTGGCGGCGCTTCGCGTGTGGCAGGTGCTGCCGAAGTTCAGTCCGATCACCGCCCAGCCCCGCCTCGGCGCCGAGAGCCAGCAGGTGGCGCGCCAGTGCCTGGGCACGGTGCCTGTGGAGAAGGACGGCAGTGCGTTCTTCGACGCTCCCGTCGACGTGCCGCTCTACTTCCAGGCGCTCGACGCCGAAGGCTGCACCGTGCAGAACATGCGCAGCGACACATACGTGCATCCCGGTGAGCGACTGATGTGCAACGGTTGCCACGAGGAGCGCACCTCCGCCGCGCGCAAGCCAGGCACGGACCTGCCTCTCGCGATGCGCCGCGAGGCGAGCAAGATAAAGCCCGCTCCTGAAGGGGCGAAGCCGTACAGCTACGTGCGCCTCGTGCAGCCCGTGCTCGACGCGAAGTGCGTTTCGTGCCACGGCGAGAAGCGCGCCAAGAATGCGCCCGACCTCCGCAACGGCGACTGGCGCAAGAACAAGCAGAAATGGTCCACTTCGTTCGACGCGCTGCGCCCCTACGTGCACTTCTTCGCGTACGACTACGAGATCACTCGCACGCGCCATGGCTATCAGGCCTTCTTCGAACCGGCGTACACAGCGCCCCGCACGACTGGCGCGCATGCGTCGAAGCTGTATTGGATGCTCAAGAAGGGCCATCACGACGTGAAGCTCACGCCGGATGAGTGGGAGCGCCTCTTGATATTCATGGGCTCGAACGCGCAGTTCGCCGGCCACGACCATGACATCGACGCCCAGCGCGACGGCAAGATAGTTCCGCCTCCGTACGAATGAGAAGTCAGATGAAGCGAGCAGGCAGAGTGGCTGTTCTGGCTCTTGTTTTCGTGGCGTTCTGCGATGTCGCGTTCGCAGACGCTGCGCCAGCGAGCATTTCAAAGCCCTTCATCGATCCGGGGCATCCTGGGTCGCCCGACTGGACGCGTCGCGGGCGCGATGCCGGTAGCGGGGTGTTCCCCGCCCCTGCCACTGCCTACGACCGCTCGAAGCTTGTGCCGGAGCGCCTTGGCCGCGGCGTGGTGGCCTGGCGCGACTCCACCAACACCGTGTGCGTTGGATGGCGCTATCTTTCATGCGATCCTGTCAGGCAGTCGTTCGACGTGTACTGCGACGGCGTGAAGGTCAATGACCGCCCCGTCTCGACAGTCACGCAGCTGCGCCTGCCTTACCGCGGCCGGGCCACTTACTCCGTCAAGGCCCTGATGCCAACATCGCGACCGGTGCGCGGCGGCGATCGCTGGACCATTCCCGCCAACGCGCCTGTTGGCTACATCCGCATTCCATTATCAGCTCCGTCAGGCGGCGAGACCCACGGCGAGAAATACCGCATGACGCCGAACGACTGCTCGATGGGCGATCTTGACGGCGACGGAGTGATGGATCTCGTGGTGAAGTGGTCGCCCACCAACGCCCGCGACAATTCCCACGCCGGCCACACAGGTCCCACTTGGTTCGAGGGCGTGAAGGTGGCAACGGGCAAGTCGTTGTGGCGCATCAATCTTGGTCCGAACTGCAGGTCCGGCGAGCACTACAATCCGTTCCTGGTGTACGACTTCGACGGCGATGGTCGTGCGGAGCTGATCGTGCGCACTTCGGACGGCACCGTTGACGGCACGGGAAAGACGCTCGGCGATCCCAAGAAGCTCTGGGCGGAAAAGCACGGCGCGGTGATTTTCGCGCCGCTCTGGTACACTGTGTTCGACGGCAGAACAGGGCGCGCAATCGACTCCGTGCCCATGGAGCCAGACCTCGGCAAAAGCTGGAGAGTTTGCCGGGAATGGTACTGGGGTGACCACGGGAACCTTGACGGGAACCGTCCGTTCCGCTTTCTCGCGGCGCTTGCATTTCTAGACGGAAAGCGTCCAAGCGCCGTCATGTGCCGCGGCTACTATTCGCGCACTGGACTTATGGCGCTCGACTTCGACGGCAGAAAGCTCCGCAAAAGGTGGTTGTTCGACACGCTTTCCGACATGAAGAAATGGGGCTCGTTCTGCGGGCAGGGCTTCCACAATCTAAGGACTGCCGACGTCGATTTCGACGGCAAGGACGAGATCATCTACGGCCAGATGGTTGTGGACGACGACGGAACGGGACTTTATTCGACGGGCATGGGCCACGGCGACGCAATCAACTTGCTGCAGACCACTCCGCACGACAGGGGCCTTCAGGTGTGGACCTGCCAGGAGAACAGGCGCGATGGCGCCGTGCTGCGCGACGCGCGCACGGGAAAGACGATCAAGCAGATTAAGCGCGGAAAGGACGTTCCGCGCGCAGTGGCGGGGGATGTGGATGGATGCACTCCTGGAACGGAGATGTGGTCCGCCAGCGGGATCGGCATGTACGACGGCGAGCAGAACTTCATCGGTTGGCCCAAGGCGGGCCTGGCGTTCTGGGCCTACTTCGCCGGCGACATGACCGTAGCCTGCGTGAGCGACCGCGGGATGTTCGCCATGTGCACCAAGACGCATGCGCAGTGGCCGCTCGCGCGCTTCGAGGGCGTGCATCTGATAAACGGAACTAAGTCCGTTCCCTGCCTCCAGGGCGACATGTTCGGCGACTGGCGCGAAGAGGTGGTGCTGCCCACCAGAGACGACACCGAGCTAAGGCTGTATCTTTCGCCGTGCGACACGCCGTACCGCTTCTGGACGCTGCTCGAAGACCCGCCGTACCGCGAAT
>JAFUDL010000342.1 GCA_017459225.1 Kiritimatiellia bacterium | reverse complement strand
CTCCACCGCGAACGTGGCGGAGGAGGACAAGGCGGCCGTGATCCTCTATGCCGTATGGGCGCCAATCTCGTACAACGTCGTGTTCGAGCCGAACGACGCGAAGGCCACAAACGAGATGGCAGACGTGTCGATGGTGTACGACCGACCGTCGTCGCTCCCCGCCTGCGCGTTCGGCAAGGACGGCTACGACTTCATCGGCTGGGCCCTCGCATCCGCAGGAGAGGTGGAGTATGCTGACCGCGCAACAGTGAGCAATCTCACCGTCACGGCCGGCGCGGACGTGCCTCTCTACGCGCGTTGGAAGGCGCAGTCGTACACCGTGACACTCGATGCAAACGGCGGCGCGTTTACCGAGAACGGACTTGCCGCGTCGAACATCACGGTGACGGTTGATGAGACATACGGCGCGCTGCCAGCGCCCACAAACGCGCTTCCCAAGTTCGTCTTCAACGAATGGCGCACTCTTGCCGGCGCGCCAGTGGCTTCAGGCGACCTTGTGCCGCCTCCCTCCGCCGGCATCACGAACCTCGTGGCGCACTGGGTGAAGGACGATCCGCTCGCGCGCGCCGTTGACGCCGAGCAGCTCGACTTCAACCAGCATTCTCAGTATGGCAAGGGCGCATGGAGCGAAGTGAAGAATGTCTCCGACGGTGTTGGCGGCGACTATGCCCAGGCGTCGATAGCGGCCGCAGCGGATTGGGGCCAGGACATCATCTCGATGACGGCCGAAGTAGAAGGCCCTGGCACCCTGACCTTCCGCTGGAAGATACTTTCGAACAACCGCCCATGGGAAGTCGAGCAAGTCAACGACCAGTGGGACTACTCGCCCGAGCGTCTGTTCTTCTCCGTTGGGGGAGCGAAGCAGTTCGGCATCGTGGGTGCGCCCGGCGTGAGCATGCGCTTCACGGAATTCAGAGGCGAGTACCCGGCGCAAATGGAGGAGAAGGCGAGAGATCCCGATTGGATCGTCGAGACCGTTCGCATCGAGGCTAAGCCCGGCGCAAAGACCGAACTCAAATGGACATTCCATGCGTTTGAGGACGAGCTGGCTCCTGGCCATGCGTGGGTGGACGCCGTTCACTGGGTGCCGGACGAAGGCACTGTCATCTTCTTCCGCTGATGGTCACCAACCTTTATAGACACTAACCACCAAAAACCATTTCCATGTAAAGTCATTTTTTGGTACAATAGAAGCCACTTTCAAGAAGGAGTCGTCATGAAACTCAAGACATCATCAGAACCTGAAGCGGTTGCGTCTGCGCCCACAACCGGACGCGCCGCGATTGCAGACCGTTTCAAGCTCGACCTTGATCCCAATGTGGGACGCGATCCGAATGGCGTTGGCAAGACGAGCGCCACCATCGCGCTCGTGGGTTCGCTGCTCGCGATCGCCATCATGGGTGTGGTGACCTGGCTCTTGTACACGAACTGGGAGCTCATCCGCGACGTGTAGTCGCTTGAGCGCTCGCGCCATGATGGACATAATGAAGACGCCGCGCGCACGCGCGGCCGTTCTGCTTGCGCTGGACGAAGACATGGGGTCTGCGTCCTGCGTTCGTTTTTCCCGCCGCTGCGACGCGACGAGCGAGGCGCTCGTCGATCCCAAGGCGAAGGCCACTGGCGAAATCTACGCGCGCGTCCCCTGCGTAGTCTCTGGCGCCACCGTGGCGGCTGCCGTCCTTAAGGCGGTGGATCGTTCTGTGAAGGTGCAGATTCTCAAGCCCGACGGTTCGCAAGTGAAGCCCAACGAGACGATTCTGCAGTTCACGGGCCGCGCGCGCAGCATACTCGCGGCCGAACGCACAGCCCTCAACTTCATGCAGCGCATGTGCGCCACGGCCACCCTCACGCGCAAGTTCGTGGACGCCACGAAGCGCTGGGGCACGTTGATTCTCGACACTCGCAAGACCACTCCCGGCTTGCGTGTCTTCGAGAAGTATGCCGTTCTGTGCGGCGGCGGTTCGAACCACCGCATGGGGCTTTACGACCGTATTCTCATGAAGGACAATCACCGCCGTCTCTGGCGCGGCGGCTCGCCTGACGCCCTCGATGAGGCCGTGCTTGCTGCACGCAAGGCGTTTCCGCGACTCGACGTTGAGGTGGAGGTGGAGAGCCTTCGCGAGTGCGAGAGTGCGCTCAAGGCGAAGCCCGAGTGGATAATGCTCGACAACATGAGCTGCGCCGACATGAAGAAGTGCGTGAAGATGTGCCGCGGCATCTCGAAGACCGAGGCTTCCGGAGGCATCACGCTCGACAGGGCGAAGGAAGTGGCCGCCACTGGCGTGACAGCCATCTCGCTCGGTTGTCTCACGCACAGCCAGGGCTCCATCGACCTAACGCTCGAGTGGAAGGCCGTGTAGGAGGCGCGCCGTGCGGATCGGTATTTTCGGCGGCAGCTTCAATCCTGTCCATTCGGGACATGTGGGGATCGCCGAGAAGGCGATTGCCGATCTGCGCCTCGACAAGATTCTCTTCATTCCCGCAAAGGTAAACCCATTTAAAGTGGGCACGAGCGGAACCGACGTGCCTGGAGGGCTTGCGGACTCCATGCGCTGGGAGCTTGTGCGGCGCGTGGCGGAGATGAACCCCAAGTTCGAGGCTTGGGACGTGGAGCTACGCCGCGCCGAAGGGCCGTCGTACGCGATCGACACCGTGCGCGCCGCTGCGGCACGCTTCCCGGGCGCAGAGCTTTTCTACATAATCGGCGAGGACAACGTCGCCAAGCTGCCGTTCTGGAAGGACTACGAGACGTTGCGCACGCTATGCACATTCGTGCCCTATCCGCGTACAAGGGAATCCTCCACCGAAATCCGCCGCCGCCTTGTCTCCGGCGAATCCATTACCGACCTCGTGCCGCCCTGCGTCGCCGCCGCCCTTTCCACAACCTAACCAAACTTTTTTCTGCGGGCTATTGACTTTCCCCCCGGTTTTTGATTAAATATACGGCTCTTACGCGGAATCGGCTGACGAAGTCGGTTCCCCGCGGACGGAAAGGTTCCGCTCGCGCGTTACGGACAAATCCCCTTCATTGGGGCACAAAGCCACAGAAAAAAGGACAGAACAATGCTGCAGAAGCAGAAAAGCACGCGCCCTGCGAACCCCGGCGACAGCCGCAAGTGGTATCTGGTGGACGCGAAGGATCAGGTTCTCGGCCGCCTCGCGGTCGTGATCGCCAACAAGCTCCGCGCGAAGGACACTCCCGCGTTCGACCCCTCCGTCGACGCAGGCGCGTTCGTGATCGTGGTCAACGCCGCCCAGGTGAAGCTCACCGGCAAGAAGGAACAGCAGAAGGAATATCAGCGCTATTCCGGTTACCGCGACGGTCTCAAGCGTTTCACCGCCGCGCAGATGCGCGCTTCGCATCCCGACCGCATCATCAAGGAGGCAGTATGGGGCATGCTGCCGAAGAACACGATCGCGCGCAAGATGATGACGCGCGTCAAGGTCTTCGCCGGTCCCACCCATACTCACGAGGCGCAGAAGCCTGAAGTGATCACCCTCTAAGGAGATTTCGAGAAATGGCTACAAACAAGGTTATTTCCGCCGGAACTGGTCGCCGCAAGACCGCCTGCGCCCGCGTCACGCTCATGCAGGGCGAAGGCAAGTGGACCGTCAACAGGGTTGCGCTCGAGGAGTACATCACCTCCGAGGCGCTTCGCGACTATCTCAAGCAGCCCATCGCCATCAGCGGCTTCGACGCCACGAATGTCGATGTGGTGGTGTTCGCCAAGGGCGGCGGTTGCTCCGGCCAGGCCGGTGCCATCCGCCACGGTCTCGCCCGCGCCCTCGTGGCGGCCAACGCCGATCTTCGTCCCGCCCTCAAGAAGGCTGGCTGCATGACTCGCGACAGCCGCATGAAGGAGCGCAAGAAACCCGGTCAGCCGGGCGCCCGCAAGCGCTTCCAGTTCTCGAAGCGTTAATCGGTACATGGTGGCCCGCATGCCGGGCCGCCTCACAGCGACGGGCCGCCGCGGAAGGTCAAACCTTCCACGTGCGGCCTATGCTTTATTAGAGGAAACATATGGCATTTGGATTTTTGAAGAAGTTGGTTGCCGCAGTGACGGGCAGGAAGTCCGCAGAGCAGAAGAGCGGCAAGGGGCAACAGGGCG
>JAFUDL010000341.1 GCA_017459225.1 Kiritimatiellia bacterium | reverse complement strand
GGCCGCAGTAGCTGCCGTACTCAACGAAATACGGCGCCGGGCATATCACCTCGTCGCCCGGCTCTATCACGGCGCGGAAGAAGCTCACCAGCGCGCCCGCCGCACCCACCGTCATCACGATGCCGCCGGGCGTGACGGACGCCTTTTGCTGGTCGGAGATGTAGCGCGCCATCGCCTCGCGCACGGCGGGGATTCCGGCGTTGGGACAGTATCCGAGGCCAAGCGGCTCGATTGCATGCACCGCGATCTGCTCGAGAACCTCCTTGGTCTTCGCTGGCGGCGGTACGTCCGGATTTCCCAGAGAGAAGTCGCACACGGCGTCTGCGCCATACGTGCGCTTGAGCTCAATGCCCTTCTCGAACATCTTGCGTATCCAGGAAGAGCCCGCCATCGACTGTTTGATCTGATTCGTAACGCTCTGCATTCTCAACTCTCCGATTCTCTGAAAATGGTTGTCCGGGATGGATTCGAACCATCTCGAAGGGTATCAAAAACCCCTATGCTGCCATTACATCACCGGACAGTGGAATGTCAAAATGACATTATACCAATTCCCCATCGCAGAAGCAAGAGCGGATTCAGCGCATCAGCGAATCAGCAGCGCAATGCCGGTCTTCGGAAGGTACTCCACCTGCGCGTCGTAGGGCTTGGCGGCAAAAACCGCCGATGCTAAAGCCGTGCGCGGCGCCGCCCTCAGCGCACGATCATCAGAATGCCGCTCACGGCATAGAGACCGTCGGCGCGGACGGAAAGCGCGCGCCCCATGGCCTTGGACTCCTCGTCCAGCCTGAACGCCACTCCTTCGGGCGCGTTGCCCTCGCCCCAGTCAACCACCTTGCCGGACCACGGACGGTGCGCATGAACGTCCACCGTCACCGTCGCGCCCGGGGCGAAGGTGACGCGGTTGGACCCGGCGGTGAAGGCGGAGGCGGTGCTCCACGCGCCGCTGCGCCCGTTGAGGTCAAGAACGGATCCGTGCTGCATCGTGCAGCCGTAGAAGTAGTCCGTCGCCGGGGTGAAGCGGCCATAGACGTTCATCGCGGCCTTGCCGTCGTTCGCGTCGGTCGTGCAGGCGGCGTAGTAGTCGTCCACGTCCAGCTGCGCGCCAAGCGAGATCGCGCTTTCGGCGCGTAGCGTCGCGCCGCGCATGTTCACGGCCTTGCCAGTCTTCCACCATCCCGCGCCCTTCGTCCAGAACACGCCGTTGGTGATATTGACGGCATCGGTGAAGTACAGCGTCTTGCCCATGGTATCGACGGAGAGAGTGTGCGTGTCCAGATTCCAGATGTCGGTCGTGGCGTGGAACACCACTGTGTTGAATGCAGTCTCGATGGTCGAGTCCGCCGTGAGCGTCAAGTGGCCGAGGCTGCCATCGTTCGTGGCCTGGTCGTAGCCGCCGTTGCGCAGCGTGCCGCCGTTCAGGCACATGTTGTAGATGCGATAGTTGACGTTCCCCTTGAAGTCGAACACGGCCGCCGGCCCGCCGGCACCAGTCCCGACGACGATGTCGGAGCCGCTTGCTCCCAGAAAATACTTTCCCGCTTGATAGGGAGTGTAGTCGCTGGAGGTGCGGCTCATCGTATCCAGCACGCCGGCCTCGATGCGCGTACCGCCGGTGTAAGTCTGCCCGGAGCGGTTCATCGTAAGCGTACCAGCTCCCTCCTTGACGAGCGCAAGCGTGCCGGATAGCGCGAGCGAATCGGCCACGACCGTGCGGCCTTCCGCGACGTTAACATGCAGACGGCCGAGATCCGCATCATCCGCTGCCGGTCCTGCCACGAGATCCACGTCTGTGGAGCTGACGAGGAAATCACCGGTCACGCGGTCGTACAACCCTGCCTTTTTGTTCTTGCGCATCGGCACGAGGTCGCGCTTCAATTCGCCGGCCTTCGTGATTTTGAACGAGTGCAGCCTGTAACTACTGGGACGGTCGCCTGTTGCAACATTGAACAGCAGAAGCTCCGAGTTACCCCCGTTTGTCAGATTATTGCTGTTGTAGGCGGTTTCACTCTGCGCCACACCGCCAACCACAGCGGCGATTTTCATGATTCCATTGTTTCCGCCTGCGCCATCAGGGGTCAGCGAAAGGCGATAGCGCGATCCTACCGTCACCGGTGGCCTAGATTTGTCGTCGCCGAAGAAACGCAACAGACCGCCAATGACCGCCAACATATATCGCTGTCCACTCCACTTGTCGCATCCGAAAAGCGCCATGCCTTCATTGGCGCCGGTCAAAGTGAAGTCGATTTCAACGGCAGTGTCGGTAGAAGGCACGATGCCAGTGCGGACAACCTGCTGTGCGGTGGAGTCGACGTATTTCAGAGGGGTGTCTCCCAAGTCCATGGCGGTACCCGTGCCGCGCAGGTCGCACAACCGGAGGTTGTGGCCCGCGAGATCCACCGTGCCGTCGATGCGGAGCGTGGGGAAACGCCGCCAATCGGCATCCGCCGTGAGCGTGCAGTCGCCGTCAATCGCCATGTACACCGTATCCGCGACGGTCCCCGTGAAGTCGGCAAGCGCGGCTTCGCTCGCAGCCTCGATGCGAAGGTTTCCTACCATCGGCCCGGCGATGAAAGGAGTCGTCGACCCGCTCACATGGAAGGTGTCGTCGACCCGGTTGAACAGTCCGACTGCGCCAGTCGCGGCTTCGCGCACCGGCACGAAGTCGAAGAGCATGACGTTCTCATGCCACACCTTAAAGGAATGAATCTTGAACCTGCCGGGTTGGGTGCCAATGCCGCAACAGCAAATCGCGAGCGGTAGATTGCTGCCGGACATATTCACGCCTGACTTGGAACTGACATTCTGGCCGGTTTCATCGTTTTGGAGAGTCGCGGTGCCGGAATCCACGATGAAGCGGTAGCGCGTCCCCGCGCTGAACGTCCCGTTTTGTGTGTTGAAGAGACCGTACCAAGTACCGCCCGAGCCAAACGCGAGAAAGCCAGAATTACCCCATTTTGTGCCGAAGAGAGTAGAAGTATCCCTGGCCATCGGCGTGAACACGACATCGACCTTCGTGTCGGCACCCGGCTTGAGATCCGTCACGATGCCCTGTTGACCGTTCGCTTCTATGTATTCTAGAGATTCATACTGACCTGAATCTGAATCAACGACGCCACCCGTTCCGGCGAGCGCGGAGACGCGCAGCGTGTAGCCGTTGAGGTCGAGCGTCACGCCTTCCGCGATCGTCACAACCCCTTGGTCGCGCCAGTCGGTGTCTGCGTCGAGCGTCACATTCTCCGTGAGCGTCACGTCCGCCCCAAGCGGAAGCGCCGCGCCGACGGCAACCGCAAACGCAGCAGCCCAAACCTTCATCGCCAACTTGCAGCAGTTCATCTTGATCATCCTTTCTACGGAAGTGTCCACGCATTACAGCCCAGACACAAAATTTGTGGCCATCATTGTATCATCCCGAACCCAGAGAAGGCAAGCACATTTTTTCGCGGTGCGCGCAGTCGGAAAGGCGCTCACTGCAACCACATCGCCGCGGCGGGAGGCCGGCGTGACGACCAGGTTCTTCAGCTCGCCGTTCTCGATGCGGCCCTCGACCGTAGTGTTGCGCGGCGCGTTGAGCTTGAAGTCGCAATCCCATTCCACGGGCCATGCAGGCATGAGGAATATCCTCTCCCCTTCGTACTGCATGAGCATGGACTGGATCGTGTTCTGGAACACGCCGCCCTCGTCCTGGTCGGGGCACCAGTTGAAGTTCGGCCCCCAGTATGCAGGCCAGCGGTATTCGGACGGAATCAACCCGCGCTCGGCGATTCGCTCTTCGTTGCATCCGATGACCCTGTTGAGAGTGGGCGTGTGCATGGTGGCGCGCTCGACGATGTGCTTGCGCGCCTCCTCGGCCATGCCGAGATAGGCGGCGTTAAGCTCGTCCTGCGCCCAGCCGAAATAGAGCTTGTGGAAACGTCCGTCGGTGTATGTGCGCCGCCCGATCTCCGCGTTTGGCTTCTCAAACGAGCTAAGGCGGAACGGGAACACGCAGTAGAGTTCCGGCGTCTCCACATTGCCATGGCGCTCAAACCGCTCCGCCGGGGCGAACACCACGCCGCCGTTCTTGAGCGTGCGCGTGGGAAGTTCAGGAAGTCGCGAGCGGATCTTCGCGAAGAAGGTCCTGTCGTCTGCAGAAAGCACATCCGCCGGCATGGCGAGCATGAGGTCCGTCACGCGCGTAAGGCCGGCCACCTCGGTCATCGGGTTCGTGCAGTCCTGCCACGTCTCGACGGCCTGCGCGGGGTACATGTGGTAGCGGCCCTTTGCGTCAAGCTTGAAGTGTCCGTCGAAGTAGCGCACGTACTCGCGGATGGACGGCAGCGCGTTCTTCTTGAACCATTCGCCGTCCTGCGTGTATTGCCAGCGCATGATCGCCATGAGCGAGAGTTCCAGCTGCCCGACCCAGGCGTACTTGTGGCAGGGATGGTACTGGTGCTTGTCCTTGCGGTACTTCCACTCGCATTCCGGACCGTAGCAGCCCATGAAGTGGTCGCCCCACGGCTGCATGCACTCGGGGAAGAACGCGCCGTCATGCCCGAAATACTTCTTCGTGCGCTTCTTGAAGAACTCCAGCTTCCCGAAGTACATGTCGAAGAGCGCGTCGGTGCCGTCGATGTCGCCTGCGGCGAACATCGGGTAGTACGGCAGGCGCGTGTTCTGCCACCAGTAGCCGTTGCCCCAGCGGCGGTAGTCGGGATCACCCCTGTGGGAGATCGTGAAGAGCGTGCCGTTGAAGCGAATCGGAAGGCGTCCGCGCGATGCGCACGCGGTGAGATAGCGCTGGGCGGAGTATGCGGTCGTGATGGCGCGGCACTCGTCCGCAAGCGAGACGCGCGGGCGCACGAGGGACTTCCGCTCGGTCTTACCGTTCACCGTCATTACCGCGGTGCCGGACTTCGACACGCGCACCTCAAGCGTCGTCTCGCGTCCTGCCTCGATCTTCGAGGAGTGGTGCATCTGCACATTGCCGAAGATCGCGCGCGGGCGCCCGAGGTAGACGTCGATGATGAACCCGTCGCTTCCGCCTGGCGTCATGTTGTCGAAAAGCCGCTGCGGCTTCTCCAGATGGTCCGTCGTGAATGTGCACGCGAAGCGGAAGGCATGGGCGTCGCGTCCCGATGTGGCGGCGGCGCCCTCGCCGTCGCGCAATGCCGAGGCGGCATTGCC
>JAFUDL010000340.1 GCA_017459225.1 Kiritimatiellia bacterium | reverse complement strand
GGAGCGTCCGCCGTCGGGCGACGTTATGAGCACGGGATGGGATGGCAAATGGAGTCCCGTCCAGCCTGCGCCTTCATGCACGCCCGGCGCTATCTCGATGATGGAGTAGGGAACGCTCGCGGAAAGCGCAGCGGCGAGGTTTGACGCGCCGCCCTCCACACCTGCCAGAATCTTCGGAGCAGCTGCATAGTCCGGGACGTACGGATTCGTGCCGTTCGCAAGCTCGTACACATCTGGGATGCCGTCACAGTCGGCGTCCGACATCGTGAGAGCGCACGTGCTACGGTCGCTCACGCGGAAGAGGCCGTTCGTGTCCGCATCGGTGCGCGAGACGGAGAACACGTGGCTCGTGGACGACACCGCCGTGGCCGCAGCCTCCACCCATTCCCAACGACTTGTGAGTGTTGGAGCCGTGAAGAGGTCGAGCGTCGTGCCAAACGGAAACATGTTCGTGGGCCAGGCGACTTCGAGCGTGACGAAATTCGAGGTGACAATGATCGAAGAGAATCGCAGCTCGGCCTCCGGATCGTCCGGCGGATCTGAATCTGTGCGCAGGGGCGGCCCCTTCCTAAAAGCCAAGATAGTGAGCACAACGGCAAGCGGCAGCAGCGCAACAAGCCGCCAACAAGGTACGCTGCGAAGCACGCACATCTTTAGCGGATGCTTCGCAATGGCGCCCGCCATGCAACGCACAATGAACGCCATCAAAACAAAGGCAACGAACAGAAAGAGAGGAGTGGCCAAATTTCCCATGGGGATAGTTTGAATGTTCCTCGCCAGCCACGATCAGCAGCGGCTCTTGGCGAACGCTTCGATCGCGAAGTCGATGTCTTCGGGCGTATGGGCGGCCGACATCTGCGTGCGGATTCTCGCCTTGCCCATCGGGACGACTGGATAGAAGAATCCTGTCGCATAGACTCCGTTCTTGTAGAGGTTCTCGCTCATCTTCACGGCGACGGCCGCATCACCCAGCATCACGGGCACGATGGGGTGATGGCCAGGCACGAGATCGAAGCCGAGCGCGCTCATTCCCTCGCGGAAGCGCTTCGCGTTGGCGTTCAGCTGCGCGCGCAGCTCGGGGCGCGTCTTCACGAGCTCGATCGCCTTCATGGACGCCGCCGCCACGGGAGGCGGAACGGCGTTCGAGAAGAGGTAGGGCCTCGCCTTCTGGCGCAGGATGTCCACGATCTCCTGACGCGCGGCGATGTAGCCGCCCGAAGCGCCGCCGAGAGCCTTGCCGAAGGTGCCCGAGATGATGTCCACCCGTCCAGTAACGCCGCAGTCCTCAACCGAGCCCGCGCCGGTCGCGCCCAGCACGCCGACGGCGTGCGAGTCGTCCACCATCACGAGGGCCTCGTACTTGTCGGCAAGGTCGCAGATGCCCTTCAGGGGCGCGATTATGCCGTCCATCGAGAACACGCCGTCCGTCACGATCAGCTTGTATTTTGCGCCAGCATCGTCTGCGGCCTGCAGCTGCTTCTCGAGATCGGCCATGTCGCCGTTCGCGTAGCGGAAGCGCTTCGCCTTGCAGAGGCGCACGCCGTCGATGATCGAGGCGTGGTTGAGCGCGTCGGAGATTATCGCGTCTTCAGGCCCAAGAAGCGCCTCGAACACGCCGCCGTTCGCATCGAAGCACGAGCCGAAGAGGATGCAGTCGTCCGTCTTCACGAAGTCGGCCACCGTGCGCTCGAGCTCGCGGTGGAGAGTGTCGGTGCCGCAGATGAAGCGTACGGACCCCATTCCGTATCCGTACTTGGCGGTCGCCTCGCGCGACGCCTCGATGATCTCTGGATGGTTCGCGAGGCCGAGGTAGTTGTTCGCGCACATGTTGAGAAGCTTAGTGCCGTTCTCAAGCACCACGCGCGCGCCCTGCGGGGTAGCGATGATCTTCTCGTTCTTGTAGAGGCTCTTCGCCTTGAGGTCGGAGATCGTCTCCTGCAGATGAGTTTTAAATTTGGCGTACATGGGGGTCCTTATAGTTTCTGGTTTCGGGTTTCGAGTTTCGGGTTTCTGGTTTCGAGGAGGTCATTCCCAGTCGAGGATCACCTTGCCGGACTTTCCGGAGATCATGGCCTCGAAGCCCTTCTCGTAGTCTGTGTACTTGAAGCGGTGCGTGATGACGGGTGCGATGTCGAGCCCGCCCTGGATCATCGCGCCCATCTTGTACCAGGTCTCGAACATCTCGCGCCCGTAGATGCCCTTGATCTTGAGGCCCTTCCACACGATGTGGTTCCAGTTGACCTTGGTGTCGGGCCCGTGGATGCCGAGCAGCGCGATGCGTCCGCCGGTGTTCATCGTCTCGATCATCTGGTGTAGGCAGGGTCCTGCGCCCGACATCTCAAGGCCCACGTCGAAGCCCTCAACCATGCCAAGCTCGTGCATAACGTCTTCGAGCTTCTCCCGCTTGGCGTTCACGGTGCGCGTGGCGCCGAGGCGCTTGGCGAGGTTGAGGCGGTAGTCGTTCACGTCCACAACCACCACGTTCCTAGCGCCCACGAACTTGGAGATTCCGGCGGCCATGATTCCGATCGGCCCCGCCCCGGTGATCAGAACGTCCTCGCCCACCATGTTGAAGCTGAGCGCCGTGTGGGTGGCGTTGCCGAACGGATCGAAGATGGCGTAGAGCTCGTCGTCGATCGAGGGGTCGCAGTGCCACACGTTGGTCTCGGGGATGCAGAGATATTCGGCGAAAGCGCCGTCGCGGTTCACGCCCACGCCCTTCGTCTCGCGGCAGAGGTGGCGCTGGCCGGCACGGCAGTTACGGCAGTGCCCGCACACGATGTGCCCTTCGCCGCTGACGCGCTCGCCCACCTTGACGCTCTTCACGTTTGAGCCGACGTCAACGACCTCGCCCACGTACTCGTGGCCGATCGTGAGCGGCGGGCGTATCTCCTCCTCCGCCCAGGCGTTCCACTCGTAGATGTGCACGTCGGTGCCGCAGATGGCGGTCTTCTTGATCTTGATGAGGACGTCGTTGATGCCCATCTCGGGCATAGGCTTCTCAACAAGCTCCACGCCCTTCCCGGGACCTGTCTTAACTATCGCCTTCATTTTTGAAATTCCTTTTTGATGCCGTTAAAGACGATGTTTATTCTATCACAAACCGCCTTTTGCCCTCAAGCGGAAATTCCGTCAATGCGACTCGTCGCCGCGGGTGATGCCGCCGAACGGCGCACTCGGCTCGCCTCTGCTGCCGTCCTTGAAAACTGGCACGATGCGGTACCAATAGCGCGCATGATGGTCAAGTCCAAGGTCTTCATGGCGCATGATCCTGTATGCAAGCCCGTCGGGCGCTTCGTTCGTTACGCTTGAGACGAACGTGGAGGCGTCGCATTTGAAATCCTGCTTTTTGGAGCGGTATAGATCGTCATGGTCCCATCTAGGCGACGCGTTCACGCCCCACAGCAGATACATCTGGCCGTTCTTCTCGCCGTGTCCGGCGCGAGGTTCAGAGATCAACCCCGTGTATGCGTACGCGGAGTTGTCCGGCGGCCGCGTGGCGAAACGTAGCGACGGCGCGTCGATCCTGATCGTCGCATAGCCGAACGGCGCGAGGTCGAACGCGAATCCGTCAAGCTTGCGCACGTCGCGCTCGATCACGTTGCAGAGCGTGTATTCCGCGTCCGGCGCAAGGTGCTGGCTCGCGGTGACCCGACACGGACGCCCCTCGCGCTCGCGGAAGCGCGCGATCAACCCGCGTCCGTCCTCGGCGCGCTTGAGCGTGAGCAGCTGCACATTCCATGCTGGCGAGTCCACGTTCAGGTCATACCGCGAAAGAGGCAAGTAACACCCGTAGTATTTATCATCAAGATCGTCAAGCGCCCGCTCGGCGAATGCCGGAATGTGCGCGCTCTGCCACGTGCCGCTGTAGGAAGTGATTACGTAACGGAAACGGAAGTTGAAGCTGTCGCCGTCGGGATTGTGCATCTGGAGCCAGTCTGTGAAGAGATACGGATAGATGCCGGACGACTTCACCGGCCCGCCGTAGCACGTCTTGTCGGGATGGATCTCGCCGAACTCCGTCAGACACGAGTCGGCCATCACGAGCGCCACGCCAAACTCGCCGTTCTCCACGGCGCACCAGTCGCGCACCGCCGTGTAGGCATCCGATGTGAGGCCGCTCTGGTCGCGTATGGGATCGATCACCGGGCCGTTCAGCTGCGCCGCGAAGCGGAACTGCGGTACGGCGAACGGAAAGGCCATGTAGCCGAAGCGGTCGTAGCGATTGGTGTTGAAGAGGTCGCAGGCGTGGCGGAACGTCGTATCGAGGACGATCTTCTTCTCGTCGGAGGCGAGCCACACGCGCTGCACCATCTCGGCACCGAGTGCGTGCGCGGCCTTGTCGCCCGTCGCCCAGGTCTTGTGATTGTCGCGCGTGTAGCGGAACTCGTTCGCGGGGCCTTCAAGCAGTTCGCGACTAAGCTCCTTGTCGTAGATTGAATAAAGCACGCCGTTCGTCACCGCCACGCGATACCAGCGGTTTTCGGTCGTGCCGTCGCGGCAGATTACTGGGTTGGGGTTGCCGTTATGGATGATCCATCCCGGAATCGCCCGTTGAATCCCGTCCAGCGCCGTGCGTTCTGCGCGCTCGATCCAGTCGCGGTGCTGCATCCACGTCTCGAACACGCGCCGCCCCTGGTAACCGCTCACACCGTAGGAATGTTCGTCGTTCCAGATGAGCGCGTCCCACGCGCGGCGGAAGTCTTCCGCAGGATACGCCTCTTTGTAGTTGGGCACCTCTTTGTATTTGGCGGAAATGACCGACATCAGCGTCTCGGCGCGCGCGAGTCCCCTGTCCGCTGCCATCTTGCGGGCGAGCAGATCCGGCGTGCAGGCGGCGTGCTGGAGCCAGCCGCTCGTCATTTCGCCGCGCAGCGTGGGAATCTTGTCGCCCCACCGCGCCTTGACGCGGTCAAACGGTTCGTCGAGGCGTCCGCACGTCCTGAGCTGCGGCCACTTCCACTTCGCGTTCCACTTCTTGAAGAGATCGGCCTGGCGGGTCGAGGGCCATTCGTCGTCCTCGTAGTCGGCGAAAAGCCACACGTCATACGGGTAGCGCGCCTCCATCTTCGCGAGCTGACGGGCCATCATCGGCTCGCTCTCCGAAATCGGCTTCATCTTCTTCCATGCCGTGATGATGCCGAAAGGCTCGCCGCCGCGGCCGTAGTGCGGACACGTCCACACGAGCAGACGCGCGTCGCTCTGCGGCGCCTGCCACCAGAAGAGCATCGGAATCGCGCTGTCCCAGCGCACGTCGATACGGCTCCCGCCGCCGCCGGCATCGGGGTTGTTCCGACTCCACGGACGGTTCTTGTCCATCTTCCAGATCGTCGAGGGATGCGGGTTCCAGTGGTTGGGACTGAACAGGACATGCTCCACGCCCGCTTCGGCATACGGCTGCACTATGCTCCACGAGATGCCGGGGTTGTCCGTCATCAGCATCGTTCGCGTCTTGATGCCCCAGCGGTCTTCGAGCTCGCGCTTCGTGTAGATGCTGCGGCACAGCTCTTCGAAGCCGTATAGGTGCGTATGGTTTCCGGCGCACGTGACGCCAACGTCCAGGCGGCCGCGGGCGATCTCGTTCGTGACTACGGCCATCGCCTCGGCCTCGCCGCGGTCCTTGGGGTAGTTGCCCCAGAACCAAGTGCCTTCGGCTACGTAGCGGAACGCCGCGGGATCGGAGTCGTCGGGATCGGCGGCGATGAGGCGGCGGGCCTCATCGATGCGGCGCACCGTGCCGTGGCGCTGGATGTACTGCGAATTGTGGAGGCCGATGTCGGTGTGGGCCGACTTGACGGCGTAGAGAGTCCATTCGCGCACGGGCGGCAAGTTGGCAGGCAGCTGGTTCGTGGCAACTAGCTCGAACACCGTGTTCGTGCCCTCGGTGCACGAGACGAGTCTGCGCCCGTCGTGCGTGAGCATCGAGTACGCCTTCACCGCTTCCGCGCGCGCTCCCAGGCACGCGGCGGCGGCTACCGCCAGCACGCAGACTCTCATTTCCTCTTGAACTCCATCAGATGCTCGGCGTACTTTGCGGCGCCGCCCTTCCTGTAGCCGGTCTCGCCGATCTTCTTGCCGTCGCCGTCAAGGATGAGCGCAGTGGGGAAGCCGTCAACTCGGTATTTCGTCACAAGGCCATCGTTGGCGGCCTTCGCGTGTTCGGAGAGAAGCGACTTGTCGTTGGGCGAGTCTATGAACACGAGAACAAAGTCTTTCTTTACGCCGTCGATGAACTCCTGCTTCGACAGCACCTCGCGTTCGAGCTTCATGCACCAGCCGCACCAGTCGCTCCCGGAGAAGCAGGCGTACACGAGCTTGCCCTCGGTCTTCGCCTTCGCAAGAGCCTTGTCGAGGTTATCCGTGAAGCCGCGCGGCGTGGACGACTTTGCCTTGGCCGCCTTCGCGGAATCTACGACGCCGAGCTTAGGATCAGGTGCAGGCGAGGGCTCAGGTTCAAGCACCTTCGCCTTCTTGCCGTCCTCTTCCTTGTCCGCGAAAAGCACGTTCACAGGAACATCGCAGATGAAGAACGAGTTGTTTCGCGGCGCGCCTTTGGCCGATTCGATTTCGCCGGATATTCTCACGGACTTCAGCAGCAGAGCCTGCTTGTACGGCTCTGCGCCGCCTGCGCCGAGAACGATGATCTTCGTGATCGAGCCCTTGCCGGACAAAAGTCCCGACCCGCTTGTGCCGAACGGATTCTCGTCCAGCTCGGACTCCTTGAAGTTCGGCCCAAGAAACAGCCTCGACTTGACGTCTCCGGGGAAGTCGTACCTGAGATGGAACACCGCAAGCTTCCCGGGCGGCACGACTATGCGAGCATCGGGCGGAAGCATTTTCGGCTTCTCCGCGTCATCGTCGCCAGCCGACATCACCCCCACTTCGGCAAGCCTGACCTTGAAGTCGGCCGGGGCGTGCCCCTGCGCGCCAGCGAAGACCGCGCAGGCCGCAGACATGGAAAGCAAGGCGATCTTGAATCTCATCTGCTCTCCTCCGTCACTTCTGGATCTCCTTGCGGAGAAGATCGGCCACTTCGGCGGGATTGCATTCATCGAGACGCCTGAGGATGCTGCACCAGCGGAACGCGCCAGACCCCGCCTCGTCGAACGGACGATGCAGGAAGAGCTCGTCGAACGCCCTTCTGTTGGCGCGGTACGCGGTCTGCGCATCGGCTAGCCCCTGCTCGAAGGCCTGCACGTACGCCTTCGCGAAGGCGGCGAAGTCGCCTACGAACTTCTCGCGGCGGCGCACGACGTTCGCGTAGGGAGCCACCAGCTCGTGGAACGGCTCGCGGTACTTCACGAACGAGCCGGCGTGGTCGGTCACCACGAGACCGCGCGGCAGACCGTCCGGGCCGCACTGCAGCACTTCGTAGTTGGTGTCGAAGAGGCTCTGCCCCGTCTCTGTTGCGGCGCGCCCGACAACCAGGTCTATCGCGGCCGCACGCCCCATCAGCCTGGCGAAGCCAAGGGCGAAGGCCGGATTGCGGAAACGCTCGGGGGGAATCTTGTCGGAGGCGACGCCGGATATGTAGGCTCTGACGTAGTAGTTGGCCCGCACGTGCGCGCCATCGTACTGGTTCCGCCCGGAATACCTCTCGGCGAACTGTCCGCAGAAGAGATGGTGCGGCAGGTTCATGCCAAGCTGGCGGCATGCGAGACGACGGTCGAGGATGTAGTCGGCGTAGTCGTTTGCCTCGAAGATGGAGCGGAGCATGTCCTTGCCTTCGTCGAGGTGCTCGGCGACTCCCCACTTCTGGAAGCGCACGATGTAGGCCCTCGGCTTGGCGTCCTTTTCCTTGCACTGGAGGATGTAAACGTCGCCGCGGCGGGCGTTCGCCAGCGGGCGGCGGGCGAGGGAGCGCGGGATGCGCCCTATGTTGGCGTATTCCAGAGTGCCGACAAGGCGCACGAAGTTGAAGAGCATCGAGCGCACGCGGTGGTCGCACAGTTCGAGGAGCGCCGGTTCCTGGGTGCGCTTCGCCTCGTCCAACACGGAGTCGAAGATCAGCTCGCCGTTCTCCATGCGGCCGCCGGGCAGCCACTCTATCTGCCGGTAGAACTCGGGGGATATGCCCTGTATCAGCTCCTGGTCGCCAACCTCGGTGGCGTTGGGGACGGCGGAGAGCGTGGCGTTCATCTCGGCGCGCCATTCGAAGTTGTCTGTCGTCTCCTCGCGCAGGGCGGCGGGCAGGGCCATGCGCCATTTGGTTGCCACGGCCGCGACGGCGGCGCGCAGCGACGCGTCGTCCATCTCTTCCGGCTTCAGGGCGCGCATTGCCCGTGTCACCTCGGCGTCCAGCGAAGGCGGGAACAGCGCCACCTCGGTCTGGCCAAGGCGGTTGAGCGCGCCAAGGCCGTGCGCGATCTCGGCCATCTGCGCGCGGAAGGCGTCGCCGCCCAGCGCCGATACGGTCTCGAAGCTGCCGACGGTGAGCCAGCGTGTGCCGGTGTGGCCGTTGTAGTAGTAGATGGACTCGTGCGATATGGCCACGCGCGCGCTCTTGATCGCGTTCACGATCTCCTCCGCGCTCTGGGGCGAGCGCGACATGCGCCAGTTCTCGCCGCGGGCGCGCAGCGCGTCGCGGACTTCGGCGGAGCGGGTGTTGAGGAAGCGGATTCTGCGCTTCGAGACGAGCGTCTGCAGTACTTCGTCCGCCTTGAACGCAAGATCGATGCGCCCAGGGCTCGGGCGTATGTACACGCAGTCGTCGGTGAAGAGCAGGTCGGCGGAGTCGTTCCACTCGGCCATCGCCTCAGCCTCGGTGAGCTCCGGGCGGCCCTCCTCGGCGCGCATTCGGTTGAGCTCGCGCGTCCATGCGATGCGCTGCATGGCGTGCACTCCGCGCACCGTCACGAGGCCGGGCGTGCGGAAGAACAATGTGCCGATCCGCGACTTCAGAGTTCCGTCGGGATTCTTTGCGAATATGGGATCACCTAGTATTTTCATAGCGGGAATATTATAGCATTTATTGGCGCCTAGTGCCTAGTACCTGCTTGCTCTCAGCGCTTCGGCTTGTTGTAGCCGCCGCGGCGCACCCAGCAGCTGTGGCACTCGCATGAGTCGTCGCGTCCGCACGTGCCCTGCACGTCCGAAGCGGGATGCGGCTTCAGAGCCTTGCGGCAGAGGGCGAGAAGCGCATCGCGGTCCTCTGCGCGGCAGAGCCACAAGAGGCGGCTCTTCGTCTCGTCGCCACGGTTCACTAGCGCGTCGAAAGGCTGTGCCGCAACATCCGCGCCCACTTTCGCCGCAACGGCCGCGCGCAGCGCCTTCTCTCCTTCTGGATCGACGGCCCGTGTCTCCGGACGGTTCCATCCGTAGCCGCCGAGGGTATACTCGGGCACGCCCATGTCCATCCATAGAATCAGCGTGCGCCATTCCTCTGGCGTGAGCTTCGGCCCGTGCCCGGCCATCAGTCGCTTCGTTAGCGCGCTTGCGGCGGCGAAGTAGTCGTGAGGACGCGATCTGTCGGTTTCAGCATAGCCGTGGATGAACGCCACCTGCCTGTCCCTAACGAGACGGCGGTGCCCTTCCGCGCCCAGGAAGCTAGGCGCCTTGCCAAGGCCGTGGCAGGAGATGCACTTGCGGTCGAATATCGGCTGTACCGAGAGCGCGTAGCGGAAGCATCCTTCATAGCCAAGGTCCACCTCCTTCTTCAGATCATGCACCTTCATGTCGTCCATGTGACGCGTAACGGCGCGGCTCGTGCGTTTGTCCTCGTGGCATCCGGTGCAGCCCTGCACCTCGCCCTTCTGCGAGTAGATGAAGCTGCGCATGGTGAGCACGGCCATGCCGTTCGTGTCGATTGCCTGCAGCTGCAGCGGCACGCCCGCGGGGATGCGGAACGCCGCCGAACCGTCCGCGTTCACCGGCACAGTGCCGAGTGGCTCCTTGTGTATCTCGATGTCGTTGTACAGGTTGGGCGTCTCGCGCCTGGCGATGGGAAGACCATGCAGAAGGTTTACGCGCAGAGCGGCAATCGAGCCGGGGGGAATGCCGTGGCGGCTGTCGTAGCAGTTCTCCACGTAGCAGACACCCGTATTGTCGGCATTGGGGGGAAGCGAGGTCGCCAGAACGGGCGGCTTTTTGCGCTTCACGAGAGGGATCGGAT
Source organism: Kiritimatiellia bacterium (assembly GCA_017459225.1). GTDB lineage: Bacteria > Verrucomicrobiota > Kiritimatiellia > RFP12 > UBA1067 > RUG572. The sequence continues at coordinate 1,928 of JAFUDL010000340.1, read as the reverse complement.
TGTAGGTGCCGAACGCGGGATCCTTGTAGATGAGTTCGCGTCCGCCGAGGGTGTCGACGAGCCATATTGCGCTCGAACGGGATTCGGGCCATGCGGCCATTCCGCCCACGTGCTGCGGATGGCCAGGCGGATACCAGCCAGGGTCGTCGGTGTAGCTCGCGAAGAACAGCGTGTCGTTGACGGGCATGGGGGCGGCGTAGAATCCTGGGAACTTCCAGCCCTCGCTCTCGGGGAACGGTATTTCCGGCGTGAGGCGCGTGACGGGTTCGAAGCCGTCCTCGCCCTTGCGTGCATCAAAGAGGAAAAGCGATCCACCGGTGATCGCGTGGTGCGCGCCGCCTGTTGCGACGACAAGCGGAGTGCCTGGAACGCTCTTCGCCTCGGTGGCCACGTAGATGCTGCGTGACCAGTTGCCGTAGAGATGCGACACCGCGGTGCCGTCGGGGCGCGCAGCCCAAAGAGACTGAAACGGAATGGCATTGCGGTCGATGTAGTCCCAGCGTGTATACACGATTCGTCCGTCGTCCATCACCGAAGGCTCCCACTCGTTCGCCTCGCCGAAGGAGAAGCGGCGGATGCGGCAGTCGAACGGAGCGGACGCGCCCACGGGCGGCACTTCGCCGCGGTACAGGAGGAAGCTCGGCGTGTAGCGTCCCCAGTGGCAGCGTCCGAACGTCTGGCAGCGTGTGGACGAGAAGAGAAACCCGCCGTCCGGCAGATAGCACGGATCGACGTCTTCGATCAGCACGGTCTGCCTTCCGTCAACAGTCTCCATCGGATCGCCGGGGCCGCCCGTGAGCTGGCGCACCCAGCTACCATCGGCCGCACATTCGTAGATGAAGTAGCGGCGGTGCACGAGATGGTGTTCTGGAACCTTTGGACTAAGAATCTTCGGCACCTTGAGTGCCGCGGCATCGGCCTCGGGCTTACGCGTGTGGTCGCAGAACGCGAATATGATGCGGTCGGCGTCCCAATGCAGATCGGGGTTGAACACGCACCCTTCCGGCAGCTTGCCGGCGAGCAGAACTTTCTTCTCTGGGAAGGTGCGCCAGTTCTCAAGCACAACGAGTCCTGGGCCGGCGTGCGAGAAGCGTCCGAGATACTGGTCCACCATGTGGTTGAACTGCGAGAACGGCACATCGCGCTGCACGCAGAGGAGGCGGTCGAACTGCAGGTCAGGGTGGGCGAAGAGGATTCTACGGCGGAGACGGCGAACGACCTTCTCGACGATCGCGCGCTCCGCGGGGCTTTTCGCGGATGCGGCCCACTTCTCGTCGACCTTCATCTCCCTCGCGAATCGTCGGGCTTCCTTCTCCGGTATGGACTTCGCCACGTAGTCGTACGTGCGCCTGCAGAGGTCGAGCGCCTCGTCGAGCGACGATGCGCCGAACGCAGTCCGCGCCGTGCCGAACGCGAACAATGCAACGGCGAGCGCGGCCATGCCAAAGCCGAGACCTGTTCTTCTTTTCATTTTCATGTCTCCCGTCGATCAACCTTTTTCCCCCGCACACTTATTCTATCAAAATCAGCCGATGCGCTCCACGGTTATTTTTCTCATGTGAGCCAGTTGCAAAACCTATCAGTTCGCCTCACGCAAAGTCCGCTAAGTCCGCAAAGTAATTCTAAAAATGAAACTTCGCGAACTTGGCGAACTTGGTGTGAGATATATTCGGAGGTTTTGCAATTACCTCCTGTGAAATGGCCGCAAGTGCTTTTCATTGAAAAGTTCCCTGCGGAAGACTTGCACTGAACGGAGCAATTGTGTTAAAATTTGACCACTTCCGCAAACCGAACGAAAGGATGGAGACATGCAGACGACACGTAGAAAATTCATCGGCACGGCGGCTATGGCCACCGGTGGCGCATTCGCGGCGAGCGCAGCGGGGATTGTCCCCTTCTACCGCGGCGCGCTCCTCCACCTCGGATCG
>JAFUDL010000339.1 GCA_017459225.1 Kiritimatiellia bacterium | reverse complement strand
GCGTACAGGGCGGCGCATACACATTTCCGAAGTGACGATCCCGCAGCCCGAGAAAGGCGCGAGGGGACTTGCTGTCCAGGCCACCGCCGTGCGCAACCTCTATCGAATCTGGTTCTCGCACAAGGCCGTGGCGGGCATCACGTGGTGGAACCTCGTTGACGGGTGTAGCTTTCCGGGCGAGCCGCAGATTTCAGGGCTATTCACGTACGACTTGCGTAAGAAGCCCGCCTACGAAATCCTTGAATCGCTCATCAACGGCGAATGGTGTACGAAGGGCGTGTCCACCGCGAAAGACGGCAAGGTCGCGTTCCGCGGCTTCCGCGGCCGCTATCGCCTCACGTGGAAGGGCGGGGACGGCAAGGAACAGACCAAGGTGATCGACGTGAAATGAGCGGCTGAAAAACTTCGTGGAATTTCATTTTTCTTCGCCCGCCAACTGAAACTATGATATACTAATCGACATGGAGAACATGAAGAGATTCAACACAACTGGCCCGTGCTTCCCTGACGAGCACTACATGCTGCCGGCGCTGGACCGGCTGCCGGGCATCCGCGAACTCGTCGCGGGCGGCAACTACTTCGTCGTTCATGCGCCGCGCCAGACGGGCAAGACGACGGCGCTCAAGGCACTTGTGCGCGAAATCAACGAGAAGGGCGACATGTTCGCCATCTACTGTACTCTTGAGACGATGCAGAGCTCATCCGATCCGAACGTGTCGAACATCGCCATTCGCGATCTCATTGCGGACAATGCCGAAATGTCTCCGCACTATTCGGCTGTTCCAGATGCTCCAAAACTGAGATCCGATCGCGGGGGTGTTGGTCTTGCCATTCGCACGGTTCTTCAGAACCTCTGTCGGGCGGTCAATAAGCCGGTCGTGGTGTTCTTCGACGAGGCCGACTGTCTTGTTGGTAACGCCTTGATTTCGTTCCTTCGCCAGTTGCGCGACGGATATGTCAACCGGAAGGAGATTCCCTTCCCCAAGTCCATCGCGCTCGTCGGTATGCTGGATGTACGCGACTACAAGGCGCAGATCCGCCCCGACGGCGAATCGCTCGGGCAGATCAGTCCGTTCAACATCATCCGCAAGGACTTGCTGATTCCGAACTTCACGGAGCTCGATATCCGCACGCTCTATGCGCAGCATACGGCGGAAACCGGTCAGGTGTTTACGGACGGAGTCGTTGAAGATGTCTGGCGCTTGACGCGCGGGCAGCCTTGGCTTGTGAACGCCATCGCTTGCGAGTGTGTCGAAGAGATACACGGTTCGCGTTACAGTGAGGCAATTACGGTTACGGATGTCGAAGCGGCGAAGGAAGCGATCATCCGCCGACGCGACACGCACGTGGATTCGCTCATGGAGCGTATGCGCGAGCCGCGCGTGAAACGTATCGTCGAGCCGTTGATCCTTGGCAATGACACCGAACTGACGGCGAACGACGATGACTGGCGCTTCATCACCGACCTTGGTCTTCTGCGCGTGGAAAGGGGAACGCTCGTTCCGGCGAATCCCATGTATGCCGAGATTATCGGACGCTACCTCTCGCGCGGTGAGCAGGACCGCATGATCCGCAGCGTACCGGAGACGCCGTGGGTGAAGGACGACGGACTCGACATGGCGGGGCTCATGGCGGCGTTCCAGCAGTTCTGGCGTGAGAATTCGGGGGCGGACCGTGACATCATGGGCTATCGCGAGGCCGTGCCGCATCTCGTCCTCATGGCGTTCCTCCAGCGCGTCACGAACGGCGGCGGGCACATTAACCGCGAGATGGCGGTTGGAACCGGGCGCCTCGACCTCTGCGTGGAGTTCCGTGGTGCGCGTTATGCAATCGAGGTGAAGACATCCGACAACTTCAAAGGCGAGAAATCCTACGAGCAGTGCGCGCAGTACCTCGACACCCTCAAGCTCACCGAAGGATGGATGCCGATTTTCGACAAGTCTAAGACGAAGACGTGGGACGAGAAGATCTATACCCGCGACGAAACTTTCAACGGCAAGACCATCCACGTCCTCGGCTTGTGAACGTAAAAGATCATCGTGAAATGAGCGTCAAATTCCCCAAATCTCTGTTTTCTATCGAGATTTGGAGCGCTATCGGAGAAAAATCATGGTCAAACTCCCCAAATCGGCATGGATTAAGGTGATTACGCCGTGTATGGCGGCTTTCACCATCTGTGGATCGGCGGCTGCCGCCGAGGCGCGCGACCTCTTTGCGGACACCTGGGACGCGATGGACGATCTCGGCCGGTGTGTCGCCTCCGCCGGACTCCCCGCGCCGCGCGCAAAGAAGGTGGGCATCTTCTACTGGACCTGGCACCAGGGGCGCAAAGGCCCGGTGCTCGACAACTCGAAGCTCCTCGCGGAGGATCCCACCCTGCCGCAACGTCCGCAGGACCCCAAATGGGGCCTTCGCAAGACCCACTACTGGGGCGAACCCGCGTTCGGCTACTACGCCACCACCGACGCCTGGGTGCTGCGTCGGCACGCGCAGCTGCTGAGCGCGGCTGGCGTCGATGTGGTCGTGTTCGACGCGACGAACGGCACGCTCACATGGATGGACTCCCTCCGCACGCTCATGCGCACGTGGGGCGACATGCGCGCAAAGGGCGAGAGCACGCCGCAGTTCGCGTACATGCTGCCGTTCTGGCCGGGAACAAACCAGGCCGTCAGCATCCTGCAGCTCTACCGCGACGTGTACAAGCCAGGCGTCCACAAGGAACTTTGGTTCCACTGGGAAGGGAAGCCGCTCATCCATGCGATACCCGATCTTGTGAGGAAGATGGCGAATGATCCGAAGGTCCCGGAAAATGACCGGCGCGACTACGCGGAGATCGCGGCGTTCTTCACATTCCGTCCGCTCCAGCCGGCATACGCCGTGGGTCCCAAGCGTCCGGACCACTGGTGCTGGCTGGAGGCGTATCCCCAGCACGAGTACGGGAAGCGTGCGGACGGCACCGTGGAGATGTGCGCGGCGGGCGTGGCGCAGAACCACTCCTGGCGCAAGCTGGACGGCGGAAGGGGACTTGCCGCGATGAACGACACGAACGTGTTTGGGCGCGCGTACATGGGCCCGGACGCGAAGGACCTGCGTCCCGGCGAGATGCTGCGCTTCGCGCCCGACCGCAACCCGCGCCGCGGCGAGCCGAACCGCTTCCTCTGGGGCGACAACTTCGCGCAGCAGCTCGAGCGGTCGCGCAAGGTCGATCCCGACTACATGTTCGTCACCGGCTGGAACGAGTTCATCGCTGGGAACTTCGACGTGTGGCAGGGCAAGCAGGGCGCGTTCCCCGACCAGTACTCGCCCGAATTCAGCCGCGACATCGAGCCGTCGAACGGAATCCTCCAGGACCACTTCTACTGCCAGTTCGTCGATGGCGTGAGGAGGTTTAAGGGCGTCCGCCCGCAGCGTTCCGCCTCGGAGGGCCCCGTGTTCCGCGACGCGAGGGGCGACATCGACCACCGCGACGCGCAGGGCTACGGCGACATGCACTACGTGGACAAGACGGGCCGCAACGACATCGTCGAATGCTTCGTCTCGCACGATGCGCAGTCCATCACGTTCAAGGCCGTCTGCGCGTCGAAGATCACGCCGCGCACCGATCCCGCGTGGATGAGGCTTTTCATCTCGCTGCGGCTCGACGCGCACGATTCCTCGCCGCACTGGCACCATCTGCACTTCGTCGTCAACCGCGTTGCGCCGCCTGACGACCAGACGGCCGTGCTGGAGCGCTGTCTCGGCGGATGGGCGTGGAGGGAGTGCGCGCGCGTGAAGATGAAGATCGACGGCAACGTGCTTTCGCTTACGATTCCGCGCGCGGCGATCGGGCAGAAGGACCGCGTGGACGTGCGCTTCAAGTGGGCTGACAACACCGCAGGCGAGAAGGGCGACGGCGACATCCTCGACTTCTACCGCCGCGGCGACGCCGCCCCCGATGGGCGCTTCCTCTACCGCTACTTTGAAACAAAACTCTAATTGACAAAATCGCGGGGGACTATTCGTCGAATGTCTTTGGATTGAGCACAGAAGTCGTCCTGGACGTCTCGGAGTCGCTCAGGTCGTCCGGCGCGCGCGTCTTCGCCGGGTGCGGGCCGGCCACCGTAGTCACAGGCGAGATCAACCATGCCGGCGGAAACGCCTTTATGTGTGCTTCCTCGTTCTTCACGGCGTCATCCGGGTTCGGCGCGACGGACTTCACCCATCCGGTCCCGGCGGGGGCGGATGCGTTTGCAAGGCTGTTCGTGGCTGAGGTCAAGGCGCGAAGACTCAAGGTGTCCGGCCTCTTCCGGGAAAATTGCGACATTCAGATTTCTGGACATCGTAATTGCGTGGCCAAGAAATATTTGCTATAGTGCTTTCGTCACGGCGCAGAGACGGCCGAGGCTTTGAAGTGAATGGAGGAATGACAATGCAG
>JAFUDL010000338.1 GCA_017459225.1 Kiritimatiellia bacterium | reverse complement strand
GTCGCGCATAGAGGCGTTCACCGGCAGGTCGATTCCCGGCAAGGTGCAGAAATTCTCGGAACTGTTTCGCTACATCCTTGAACTTGCCACCGATCGTCCCGTCACCGTGGTGATTGACGAGTTCCAGGATTTCTTCCGGGTTAATCCGTCAATATTTGGAGAGATGCAGCGGGACTGGGACGAGCTTTCTGGAAACGCGAAGATCAATATCGTGACCATGGGCAGCATCAACACCCTGATGAACAAGATATTCAGGGACAAGTCCCAGCCACTATATGGTCGTGAGACAGACAGGATGAAGCTCCGGCCGTTCTCGGTCGCCACGCTGAAGGACATCCTTGCGCACTATCATACGAAATGGAGGAAGGACGATCTGCTTGCGCTATGGACATTCACGGGAGGCGTCGCCAAGTACGTATCGCTGCTCATCGACCGCAAGGCGTATTCCATCGCAGACATGATAGATGTCATGGTGGAGGAAGATTCGTACTTCCTGGATGAGGGATGGGCCGTTCTCGTCGAAGAGTTCGGCAAGGAGTACGGCACGTACTTCTCTATCCTTGGGGCGATAGCACGCGGCAAGACGTCGCGCGCGGAGATCATGAACGAGATCGGCGGAGAGGTGGGTGGATATCTCACGAGGCTTGAGGACCAACACGAACTCATCTCAAAGAAGCAGCCCATGTACGAGGCGACGTCAAACAAGAACTGTCTTTACGCGATAAGGGACAACTTCTTCAGGTTCTGGTTCCGTTTCATATTCAGGCGTCAGTACCTCATACAGGTGCGCATGTATGACGAGCTGCGCACCATCGTGAAGCGCGACTACGAGGTGTTCTCCGGCCATGCGCTTGAAGGATATTTCCAGGAGGTGTTCATTGAGCAGGGGCGCTATTCCAGAATGGGTGGCTGGTGGGATCGCAGGGGGGAGAACGAGATTGACCTGGTCTGCGAGAATGAGTTCACCGGGGCACTGGACTTCTTCGAGGTGAAACGCCGGCGGCGCGACATCGACATGAAGGCTCTTGAGCGCAAGTCGGAGGCGTCCTTCGCCAAGAATCCGACGATGAAGTCACGAAAGATATCCTTCGCAGGACTATCGCTCGACGACGTCTAAATCTCTATCCGCTCGTTGCTTCAGCAAAAGACGGCGGGGAAATAAAGGCTCTGAGGAGATAACGAGATGAACAAAACGATTGTGTTTGGTAAATGGGCGGCTGTGGCGTTGGTTGCGTCCACGGCGGGATCAGTGTTCCGTGCGGACGCCGGCGAAGTCAAGATCAAGGAGGGCGCCATCGTCCTCCCGACGTACGCGCCGGGCGGCTACGACAAGACGCCGCTCTTCTACACGGGGCGCGTCTATCAGGGCGCGCAGGGCAGGGTCTATCCCTACCCGATGCAGGACGTGCTGCACGACGAGAAGATCGACGAAACGTACAAGTACCTGACGATGGAGAACGAGTGGTTCCACGTCGGGATGCTTCCGGAGCATGGCGGGCACCTCCTCAACTTCACGGACAAGGCGACGGGCTTCGAGACGTTCTACCGCCAGCACGTCATCAAGCCCGCGCTCATTGGCATGCTCGGCGCGTGGATTTCCGGCGGCGTGGAGTGGAACTTCCCGCACCACCACCGCGCCACGACCGCGATGCCGATCGACTGGCGCTTCACCGCGAACAAGGATGGCACGAAGACGATCTGGTTCGGCGAGACGGAGCTCCGCCGCCGCCTCAAGTGGACGATTGGCCTCTCGCTTCTCCCTAACCGCGCCGTGCTGCGGGCGGACAACGTGTTCATGAACCGCCAGCCGTGGATCGAGTCGATGATCTACTGGGCGACCGTGTCGGTGCATTACGGCGACGACTACCAGATCCAGTTTCCGCCCTCCATGCACCTCGGCTTCGACCACCACAAGAACTACTGGACGAGCTACCCGATCGGTCCGCGCAAGGAGGAGCTGGAGCTTCTCCCCTCGCAGCGCTCGAAGTACGCGAACGACATCTCCGGCACGATGGACCTCTCGTGGTGGAAGAACTTCACCATCGAGTCGCGCTCCATCTTCGGCATGGATCCCGACAACGCCTTCATGGCCGGATACGACCACAAGAAGAACATGGGCACGGCCCACGTCTCGAACCGCCACATCACCGTGGGCAAGAAGTTCTTCCTCTGGGGCAACTTCCCCGAGGCGCACGTGTGGGATACGGTGCTCACCGACAACGACGGCCCCTACCTCGAGCTGATGGTCGGCTGCTGGAGCGACAACCAGCCCGACTACTCGTGGATCGCCCCCTACGAGACGCGCAAGGTCTCGCAGTACTGGTTCCCCGTGAAGGGCATCGGCGGCGTGAAGAACGTGACCATCGACGGCGCGGTGAACGTGGACCGCGTGAAACCCGACGAGCTGCTCGTGGGCTTCCACTCCACGCGTGTGCTGAAGGGCTGCACGGTGAGAGTTACGGTAGGGTCGCGCGTCCCGCGCGACCGCGGGCACGCGGGGACGCGTGCCCCTACCTGCATCTTCACCGAGCGCAACATCGCCATCGATCCGAATACGCCGTGGTGCAAGACCGTCAAGGTCGAGCCGGGTGTGGTCGACCAAGAATTCACCGCCGAAATCGCCGATGCGAATGGCAAGGTTTTCCTCGCGTACACGCCCGTGCCGCCGCAGGGCAAGGTGGAGCTTCCGCCGAAGGTGGAAAATCCAAAAGAGCCGCAGGAATACACGAGCGCCGAACTCGCGTACGAGGTGGGGCTCAGGCTCGACCAGTTCCAGAACGGCATCCTCGACCCCGAGCCTTACTACAAGCGCGCGCTTGAGATCGACCCTGATTACACGAAAGCAAACCTCGCGATGGGCGTGAGGCTCGCCAAGAACGGAAGCTATACCAAGGCGAAGCCGTATCTCGAACGGGCGGTCGCGCGCGCCACGCAAAATCACACGCGCGCGCTTGACGCCGCGCCGGAATACTACCTCGCGCTCGTGGAGCGTGGACTCGGCAACCTGAAGCGCGCCGAGGACCTCTTCTGGCGCTGCACGTGGCGTCTCACGCACAAGAAGGAGTCGTACGTCGAGATCGCCCGCATCGCCGCCCTGCGCGGCGACTGGAAGGAGGCGCTAGCGCGCATCGACGACGCCCTCGCCCTCGGCCAGGACGAGGCGAAGCTCTGGACGATGAAGGGCATCTTCCTGAGGAAGTTGAGAGTTGAAGAGGGAGTTTTCAAGGCATCCAACGTTTACCATTCCTACGCCACTCTGCTCGACAGAGCGCAGAAGTGCGATCCGTTGGCGTATTGGGCGGTTGTTGAAGGGCTCGGCTTCCTCGGCGCGCCGCACGCCCTCGCTGCCGCCGAGAAGAACCGCGGACTCAAGGCGCAGCAGCTTTTGGAGTGCATCAGCGACTACTGGGGCATTGGCTGCTACGACGAGGTGATCGCGCTCTGCGATGCCGCGCTCGCGAAGGCCGCTGTGGAGAAGCCATACGCCACCGAAGGCGCGCTTCCGCTCAAAGATACGATCGCCGCTTGCGACAGCTACAAGAACGCGCTCTTCGGCTATTTCAAGGCATACGCGCAGGCGAAGAAGGGAATGTCCGCCGACATCGTGGCGAAGACTCTCACGTCCGCCGGGTTCATGTCTACAGACTACTGTTTCCCAAGTCGCCTTGAGGAGCTTGAGGTACTGAAGTGGGCGGCCAACGGGCAGGCCTTCAACGATCAACGTGCCCTCGCGAACACGCACTACTATTTGGCCGAAGTCCTTTGGAACATGGATCAGAAAGACGCCGCGCTCGCGTCATGGCAAGTCGCTGTGAAGCTGAATCCGAACCATGCGCTCGCTTTGCGCTGCATCGGCTTTGCACTTTCGCATCCCGGCACCTACTTTACGAACACGGGCGTACCATCGGGGGTTCCGAGCAAGGAGGCATACGAATACTACCTCAAGTCGCTTGAGGCCGACCCAACGAACTTCCGCACGCTCGACGAGGCGGGCAAGCTCGCGGAGAAGCTCAACATCCCCGCGCCTAAGCGTCTTGCTCTTATGGAAAAGTACCGTTCGACGGTTTACAAGTACGACGCGTGCGTGCTGCGCCTTGCCTACACCTACAACGCCGTGGGGCGCTACGCCGAGGCGCACGATATCCTTACGACGCGCCGCTTCCATGTGTGGGAGGGCGCTGACGGACTTCTCGCGCCGTTCGTGGAGTCTTGCATCGGCCTTGGCAAGGCGGCGATGGCGAAGGGCGATTACAAGACCGCGCTCAAGTATTTCGCGGAATCGACCACGTATCCTGCGAACCTGCAGGCGGGGCGTCCCGGCGACGCGGGCACGGAGCCGAAGAGCCGCTACTTCATGGCGCAGTGCAAGAAAGCGCTCGGCGACGAGAATGGCTACAGGGCAGAGCTTGAGAACTCCCTCAAGGGCTGGATCCACGCGGGCGAGATGGACTACTGGCGCGTGAAGGCGCTGTGTGAGCTCGGACGCGACGCGGAGTGCGTGCCGCTTATCGCGGAGCTGAAGGCCGCGATCAAGGAACTTGAGACGCCCGCTCCTACGGTCATAAACGCCTACGCAAAGTTCGCGGGCGACAACTCCGCCATGGAGCGCGCCGCGAAGGCGCGCGAGAAGGCTGGCGCGCTAAGAGCATTGCTTGCCGAAATCGACAATGATGCAGGCGCACGCGCCGCGTCTCCGGCGAAAGCGCCTTAGGATGGCTGCCTTGAACTTCTTCCGCACGCGCGAATGGTCCATCCAGAGCCGCGATGGGGATAGTCCCCGTATGCCCTAGAAGAATAGAATCGCCTTCGGGTTTGCCTTGAGAGTGGCGAGTGCCTGGCTGGCGTTATGCGCTATGTCCTTCCTGCGGGACTGCGTAAGCGGTTCAAATATCCGTATAGCGTCTTCGGTGCGTCGTACGTTCGCATAACACGCCCCTAGCCTTAGGAAGGCATCCTCTGAAGAGTAGAATCTGAAAGGGGCCTTGATCGACGCTTCGAGGCAAGATATGGCCTCGTTCCAGCGGCGCTGGCGCATGGCGGTGGTGCCTAGTGCCTCGAGGGCCTGTCCCTTGCGGTCGAGGGAGTGGTCGCATGCGAACTTGGCGCAGAGGCGGCGGATTTCGTCGTAGTCGGCAGAACGCCCACGCATCATGAGGGCGTATGAGAGCTGGGCGGCGGTGTCGTCGCGAGGACGCAGCGCCTGGCTGCGGCGGTAGAGGTCGATGCCCTTGTCGATGTGGCTGAAGCGGGCGCATTCCTCGCTTGCCACGTGCGCGAGGGCGCGTCCGTGGTCTGGATCGCACTGGAGAGTGCGGGAGAAGGCCGTGTGGTCGTTGCGGTAGGATGCCACCAGCGGGTACGACAGCGCGAGAACGGCGATGACCGCGGCCGCGCCTATGGCGTATGAGACGCGCGAACGCCTAAGCGGCAGCATCAGAACGGCCAGCGACGCGGCCATCATCGGCATGTAGAGGAAGCGGTCGGCACGCGCGTGTTCGCCGAAGCTGCCGAATATGCCGAGCGTGGGCGCGAGCGGGGCAAGGAAGAAAAGCGCAAGCGCGCATACGCGTACAATGTGTGTACGGCCGCGCGGTTTCATAAGGCACATGGCGAAGAGCGCGACGGCCGCTGCGAGCGAGCAAAGGCCCAAAGTGCCGTTAAGTGGAAACTGTCCAGGTACGGCGCGGTAGTCGAGGTGTATGCCCACTGGCACGATAAGCTGGAATAGCGAGAGCCCTACGGCAACGGCGGCGTTCAGGAGTCGCCATGGAAGCGATGCGCTGAATAGCGGACGCACATCGTAGCCTTCGGCGTGTGTCTGCGAATATACGGCGAGCGCGCCCGTGGCGGCCGCGAGCACGAGGCAGGGAAGGTACGGGAGAATGGCGTGCATCCAGCCGTGCGCGGAGGGACGCGATGCGTTAGACGCGGACGCTGTGGGCGCATCGCCGCGCACGAAGGCGTCCAGGGCCATTGCTAGGAACGGGAAGCACATCGCAGTTGGCTTGCTCATGCACGCGAGCGCGCAGCACAGCCATGTGCCGGCACGGCCAAAGAAGCCGCCCCTTAGCCAGAATAGAAGGCCTGCGAGCGTGAAGAAGCCGCATAGAAGGTCCTTGCGCCCCGCGATCCACGCCACCGCCTCGGCGCGCTGCGGATGGACCGCCCAGAAGAGCGCCGCGAGCGCGCAGATGGCCACGGGAGGATCGTCCGCGCCCATGCGGCGCGCCAATACGATCAGCAGCAGGAGGAGCAGCAGAGCGTTCGCCGAGTGGATGGCCACGTTGACGAGATGGTGCGCGCCCATTCCGGGACCGAATAGCGATATGTCGGCCATGTAGGAGATGTAAGTGGCCGGCATCCAAACGGCGGCGTGGCGCACGTTCGTGAACGCCTCCGCCACGTTTGCGCTGGAGAGACCGTCCTTCACGAATGTGCAGCGGAAGGTGTAGTCGTGGTCGTCGAACCGCAGAAACTCGAAGTCGCCTGTCTGGTCGTAGAGCGTCCAGACGACGAGCAGCAGAACGATCGCGGCTGATGCTATTTTCTTTTTCATTGTTCTTTCCCTGAACGGCGCACATTGTACCATACGCCGTCCCGCGCCGCAAGAGCTTGTGGTCAAATGCGAGTGCCGCAACAACTTTTTAGTAAACGAGTGGGGAGTGTCCCGCAGGGCAATAAATGAACTGCGAATCAGCCACAATGGCGCGCAAATGCATTCAAATTTGTCCAGCATGTCATTGACAATGCAATACCGAATGTGATACACTTTCAACCAAACGACGGACTGGATCTGATTTAATCCTACGAAAGGTGTAACCGTGTTGATTGACTTCAAAACTTGCAAAGCGCGTTTTGGGTCGCCGTACCAAATCAATAAGGCGATCAGGGACGGCCGTATCTTCAAGATGGACAAAGGTGTGTATTCAGACGACGGATCCGAGAGCGAAATAGAGGTGATCCAGATGAAATATCCTCGAGCCATCGTCTCGTTCGACAGCGCATATTTTTACTATGACATGACAGACTACATTCCCGATCAATACACGTTGACGATAGAGAACCACGCCCATCTTGTCAGAGACGAACGTGTCAGATTCTTCTTTGTGCCTGAAGAGGTGATTGACGTCGGAGTGGCCATGTTCAACTATGATGGGGCAAATATCAGGATATACGACAAGGAGCGCCTGCTCATAGACACCGCCCGAATGAAAGCCCGCATGCCGGCAGACCAATACAAGGAAGTGGTGAACCATTACAGAGCATGCAGAGACACGCTTGACGCCTCGAAGTTTCCTGAGTACCTTGAGAGATTCCCGCATCGAGACCGCATCATGCGGATAATCGACGAGGAGGTATATTGATGAAGTCAATCCAGGAGCAGATAGCCGCGCATCTGTCATCGGGATATCGAAGCGATGCGGCACGGGCGAAAGTCGCACACGATATTGTTCTGCTTGCCATGCAGCGCTGCGGGTTCAAGGCAAATAGCACTGTCAAGGGCGGCGTTGTGATGAGTTCATTGACAGGCGATGTCCGCCGCGCGACGATGGACATGGACATCGACTTTGTACGGTATTCCATAAGCGACGCAGCCATTGCACGTTTTGTAAGGCGCATGTCAAAGGCGATGCCCAATGTGGAAATAAAGATGTTGGGCTCGCCCGTGGAACTGAAGCATGAGGATTATCATGGAAAGCGCATATACATTTTTGTTAAAGACACTTCAGTGATTCGTGGCATACGCACGAAGGTGGACATTGGCATTCATGCGAACGATGAATTGAAGCAGATCAATTTCGTTTTTTCTACTGGCTCTGGAGAAGGTAGCGTGGAGCTGCAGGCAAATTCGCCAGAGCAGATGTTTGCCGAGAAATTGCTAAGCCTGTTGCGGCACGGTGCAAATTCCAACAGACCAAAGGACATATTTGACATGTACTATCTCTCAAGCCGCCTCGATATGGATAAGCTCAAGGCCTACATCAAAATTACAATATACGACAATTCCAAGTGTCGCGTGAACACCAGTGCAGACATGATGAAATTCGTGCGGCAAATTTTTGGCCTGAAGACGTTCACCAGGAAACTGTTGCGGTCGCGTGTCAACTGGCTTCAGATTCCGGCGCAGAAGGTACTTGAATCAATGGATCATTTCCTTGAGATGCTTGTGTGACCTTTTATGCCATCCGGCGAAGCGCCCACAATGGCGTTTCAATGCAACGCTTTATAGTGAGAATGTGCCATTGTGGAATTGAAGTATTTCACCCGAAACCAGAAAATCGAGACCTCGAAACGAGAAACTCGAAACCAAAAACCAGAAACCAGAAACCAGAAACTAGAAACTTTCAAACCTTCAAACCTTCAAACTTCCAAACTTCGCGTTTCGCGCTTGTCTTAGCTCTTGAAAAATGCTACAATTCTCTCGTTAAGGGAAGTGACGAAAAAACGCATCGCCTGTAACTTCCACAACAAGCCCGCAAGGCGCGTGAAATCCCAGTTAGAAAAATTTTTGAATTTTTTTAACGGGCACTTGGAATTTTCTGCGCCGAGAGGGCTTTTATAGGGTTGAAGAGGACCTTAGGCCCAATGCGCAAAACCGCGCCGCAGCCGAGGTTCCGGCAAAGACGAAAGGAAGGCATAAGAGGATATGATTTGCGAAACGCAACAGAGAAGACGAGGACTTGTGACTTCAGACGTCGGACGTCAGCTGGACTGCGCGGGCGCTACATGCGGCGACCGTGCAGCGCGCGTGTCGCTGGAAGTCGGATGTCGGATGTCCCGAATCGGGGAAGTGGCACTCTTGCCGCTTCTGCATTGGCGCGTCATTGTAAAGCGACAAGAGTGTCGCTTCCCCGAGAAGGGGGCTCACAAGGAAACGCGCAAGTCGAGAAAAAGGTAGAAGACATGGGCGTCAAGTATAGGTTAAAGATTTATGTCTACAATTTTGATAGGCATCCCAAGTGTTCAAATGATGTGGAAATTCACCAAACAAAATTTGAAAAGAAATGGGTAATTCATGAGCTTTGAAAAGTTTCTATATTGTGCTTTTGTTGCAATCCTGCCATTCTGTTATATGACAGGATGTAAGTGCGTACATGGAGGAGAAGATATAGACTATTGCCAAGTTGCCCAATCCCTGCAAATAGGACCATACGATTTTATCGATGAAAGGTCAGTTGAAATTATAGCAAGGGTCTTTAAAGATTCCAATGTAGAGTTGACGCGAGCAGGATGTTCGCGGGGCATCGGAATAACAGTAAGAACTGGTGATAAGAACTTTTCAGAGAAATTGCACACCATTTCGATTCGGCGTTGTTCGATATCCGTAGTGATTGCGACAATTGCACATGAGATGGGATGTTCCGTAACATACGAGAACGGCGTCTTCCAATTTCAGGAAATGGAGGACATGAGGGAGACAGATTCTTCTTTTAGTGACTTCTGGTCTTCAGTTATTGCGGAGCAAAGCGGTCAAACTAACGCCGTATATTTTATGCTGGAACGACAAACGGCAGCACGATTTTGTTTCACGAGACATCGGCGGGCATTTGTAAGTGGAACTTGAAAAACGCCAACATCGAGAAATCCATTACAATGCCATACACAGAGGACAGGAGCAAGTGGATAGTGTTAAAGGATTCTGGGGAAGAACGTTTCCGGCATTGGGATTGGCGTAAGGAAATCGAGGATTTCATACAAAACCAACCTCGAAAGTCGGCTCTCGTAAAGCCCATTTCGACTTTCTATAGGGTAGGCGGCGAACTGTCCGAAGATGAGGGCTGCATTTCCATAGTAGATGAATTCTCAGTTGAATCAACCTTGTGTGGTGTTCTGAAGAAGGGCGACAAAATCTGCACGGCGCAGTTGTATGACGGCAGCAAGGAGGCTATGCGGAGCATTCGCCGTGAGGCCCGGCACGCCGGAAATCGTATTGTCGGGAGAAAAAGTCGGCAAGACGCCGGACTGCGTTTCGCGTACTGGGACAAAGGGGAATTCGTCCGGTACAATGAATTGCCATCTGAGAGTTTTTTCGTCATAGACAATGAGATTGTCGCACCATTTGAGTTCATGTGGGATGGCAGATACGATGGACTTCTTGAGTTTGACGAAAAAATTGCACAACAGGCATATCTCAAACGAGTTGAAATGGAGAAGAAGTATATCCGGGGCAAGGACATCTCTGGCACGTTGCAGGGCGTGGGAAATGCGCCTGTCGCGAAGCGATCAGGTCGCCTGAGCGAAGCGAACCCGAAGGGCCGCAAGGGGCCGTGCTTTGGCGGGCTTTTGTGGCTTACGGTTGATGGCGTAATCTACATCCCATGCTACGACAACAACAGCAACGTCACGCGCTATCTCAACGTCGACATCGGACTGAATTTCAGTTACAATGCGACGGTAGTGGGCAAAGGGACTCTGAAATTGAGCCATGACAGTTGCAAATAGTCGATTTTAGAAAATGAGCGAAGAAGGAGGATTCACTTATGTGCCGAATAAAATCTTCAATGTTATTGTTGTTAGTTTCAATGAACGTTGGGTGCTCTCTTGTTGAAGAGCGGCATCCTTCGTCTGAATATCTGTGTTTTCCATCGTCTATTATAGGTCCATGCTTGATGCAGTGTTCTGAGGATCTGAATACATACATTCTGGTTCTAAATCTGAATCATGGAGTTCGTGTGGACTGGGGGACGAACAAAAGAACCGGAAATTTCGAATTGAATGGAGGAACGCAGGTGCCCTTAAAGCGCAATACCATTTACGTAGTCTCTCAAGATTTGAAGAAGGTTGTTGGCCAGGAACCTGCCAATGCGCGAAACCTTTTTTCACTTTTGCGGTCTGTTGGAAAACGCACGGATTTGGGCAATGATAGCAATGACGTCTGCCCGAAGGAGCGGAGTTATCGTTCCGCCATGACCATACTGGGAGATGTTAACAGTGCCAAGGTGTTAGACAGAATAAAGGCCCTTGACGATGTGGACGCATTGCGTATCATAGCATTCGCAGCTCGTGCCTCCGCCAGTGGAATGGAAGCAGGGCCGGATGTTTCATTCGACAATCGTCTTAATGAGGTATCTCTCGCTGCGATGGGCAGACTGTTTGCCGTTGGTTCGAAATCGGCAAAGGAGGCAATAGCCGACTACAAACGTGCATTTCCAGTTGACGGCGCATATGGACTTTTGTTTGCTGAATGGGAAGAGGAGAGTAAAGTGCAGGCACAAGAACTAAAACCGAAGGAATGAGGATCAACTTTTGTACTCTGTCTTTTGTCCATAGTGTCCAGAAACTTTGAAACTCATGAGGAGAAGCGCAACAGAGAAAACGAGAACTTCCGACTTCAGACGTCGGACGTCAGCTGGACTGCGTGGGCGCTGCATGTGGCGGCCGCGCGGCGCGTGTGTCGCTCGAAGTCTGAGGTCCGAAGTCCCGAATCGGGGAAGCGGTACTCTTGCCGCTTCTGCATTGGCGCGTCATTGTGAAGCGACAAGAGTGTCGCTTCCCCGAGAAGGGGACTCACATGGAAACGCGCGGGAACCCGCGGAGCAGGGCTACAAGTGATTGCTACAACAAATGCAGGAGGTGTGAATAATGTCTGACAAGCATGGGCAGGAGAGTCGCAAGCCGTTGGCTCGAGTGATCAAGAGAGTAATGGTCGTGGGGTCATTGCTCGTGATTGTTTATTTGTCGTTAAGTGCGAAGTATGCGTCCGAATATGGAAATGGTCAATACTTGATCGATGATGAAGAGAGAATCCCGCTATGGTATCCATATGAATTGCGTAAAACATCAGAGGGGGTAAAGCTGAATGATTGGCGAGATTATTCCAATAGTCTGCCTCCGTTTATGAATAGACCTGTCCTGTGGGGGCGGCCTGACAAGCCTGCACCTCGCATTGACGGCAAGGGAGTTGTTGGAATCTTAAAGTTTAATTCTTGCGCAGAGGCTGTTTTTGGCGAGTTCAGGCGCACAAGAGAGCAAGGCGAATGCAGTATATGGAGAATGAAACCGATGCATGGTTTCTTTCTCTTCACTTCTGAAATGGACGATCTGAAGATTTACACTGATGAGGGTACGTATCTTTCAGATTGTCGTATTCATGGGCTTGATGGCAGCAAGTTGAAGACATTTGAGGAGAAGTTCGCGGAGTTTTTGCGCTTGAGGGGAGAGCCCACGATTCTCGATTTAATACGGAATTTAGTTACGGAAGGAGTGTCGCTTGGTGATTTGCTGAGTTTCGGGTTGGCGATTCTCATGTGGTTGGCATGTGTATTGATATTTCGAGCGGAAACGTCAAGGTTGAAGGCGAAAGCCGCTGCGGATTAACCCTTGTTTCCTATTATCCCCACGAGGTTGGACATTATGCGCTCGGCGACCTCGGGGCGGTTCATTGTATAGACGTGCACGGCGTTGACGCCGTTCGCGAAGAGATCGACGATCTGCTCTGCGGCGTACACGACGCCGGCGGAGAGCATGGACTCTGGGTCGTCGCCGAAGCGGTCCACAATCGCCTTGAACCTGCTTGGCAGATACGTGCCCGAGAGCTGGCAGATGCGCTTGATCTGGCGTCCGTTCGTGACGGGCATGATGCCGGCGATGACGGGCGCGACGATCCCGGCGCCGCGCAGTTTCGCGAGATAGCGGTAGAAGACGTTGTTGTCGAAGAACATCTGCGTGGTGAGGAAGTCAAGCCCGGCGTCCACCTTCTCCTTCAGGTTCATGATGTCGTCCGCAAGGTGCGAGCACTCCGGATGGCATTCGGGTTAGCATGCGCCGCCCTGGCAGAATGTGGAGGGGCGCAGCGCGCGCACGAGATCGACG
>JAFUDL010000337.1 GCA_017459225.1 Kiritimatiellia bacterium | reverse complement strand
CCGCAGCCGCCATCAACGCGGCCACCGCCGCTATCATCACAATCTTCTTCATTTCCACAACCTTTCACGTGATTCTTCATTATTCATTTTTAATTCGTCATTCGTCATTTTAGAAATCATATCCGATCGAGAACGAGAACACCTTCTCGTCGACGTCCTCGTCGGGGTCGACGACGGGCGTGGCGAAGTCGAGGCGGATCGGGAACTGCGGAAGGTCGAGGCGAAGCCCGAGGCCGATGGACCAGCAGAACCAGTCCGTGTCGAGGTCGAACTCGTCCTCGCCCACGCTGCCGAGGTCGCTGAAGAGCGCAAAGCGCACGATGGAGACAATTGGCACCGAGTACTCCATGTTCATGCACCACGAGGTGCGTCCACCCCAGGGAACGTACCTACCGTGCTTGTTCTCGCGCGAATATACGCGCGGCGCAATCTCGCGGAATTCCACGCCGCGGATCGACTTGGAGCCGCCGAGGAAGAGCCTGTCGTAGATCGGCAGGCCGCCGCTGAAGTCGTCAACCGTCTCGCCCCTCAAGCCGATCTGGAACACGTGGCCGTGCTTCTTCCACACGGGGAAGTACTGCCTGAAGTTGAAGCCGGCGCGCCAGTAGTTGTTGTCACCGCCAACCACGTCGCCGTAGATGCGCGCGTTGTGGCCGCTAGAGGGGAACATGAACCTGTCGCGCGTGTCGTGGCGCCAGAAGACCTCGAACGGAATCTCCACGCTGTCGTCATACTTGTGCTCCTCCTCCTTGAGGGCGCGCCATTCGTCGTCGTCCGTCTTGGGGTTGTAGAACTTGCCCCTTGAGACGTCGTCCATCTGCACGAGCTCGACGGCGAGCGAGAAGCCGATGCGGCCGAAGGCCTCCCAGGTGGGCCAGAACTTGACGGGGTAGCTGAGCCCCACGGACGCGCCGTTGCGGATGACGTCGTAGTCGTCGAACCAGCGCTGGCGGCGATAGACCGCCACATCGAGCTCCAGCTCGCGGTCGAGGAACCAGGGCTCGGTGAGCGACGCCTCGTACGTCTGCACGCGCGGACCCGCCTGCACGACGATGCGTCCCTTCTGGCCAGCGCCGCGGAAGCGCCACGGACTGAAAAGGTCGAAGTTGATCTCGCTGATCTCCACCTGGCCGAACACTGAGCTTTCGGTGCCCGCGCCAATGCCGATGAGGAAGTTGCCCGTGTTGCGCTCGGCGACCTCGTACACGAGATTGCGCTTCTCGGCGTGTCCGTCCTTCGCCTCGCCGCCGTCCACCTTCTCCATGTAGTAGCGCACGCGCTCGAAGTAGCGCAGGCTCTCAAGGCGCTTCTTCGCCTTCTCGGCCTCGTCGGCGAGCATCAGGTCGCCGGGCGAGAGGCGTATCTCGCGCGTTATCACCTTGTCCATCGTGTAGTCGTTGCCGCGCACCTCGATCTTGTTGATCTGCACGGGCACGCCTTCCTTGACGGCGAATTCCACGTCGGCCGTCTGTGGGTCGTCCTCGCGCGGGAAGGTGCGGTACGTCACATGGGTATCCGTAAGGGCGGAGTTGCCGGAACCGCAGTAGATCTCGATCTCGCGCGCCGCGGCGGCAAGGGCCGAGGCGCCTGCCACTTCGCCGGTCTTGATGCTCTTGGCGGACTTTAGCACGACGTCGGCCGGATACGTCTTCACGCCGGTCACGGTGATGGTGCCAACCGTGTACTTGGTTCCCTCCTTAACCTCGAACGTGCGAATCGTGCGGCCCTTCTCGTCCTTGCCCAGCGTCGGGAAGCCAACCTGCGCGTCGAGGTAGCCGTTGTCGCGGTAGAAGGCCTTCACCTTGTCGCGCGCCTCAGCGAGCTCCTGGTCGCGCGCGGGGTCGCTGTTGAACCAGCCCATGGGATTCCACCACGGATAGCTGCCAAACGTCGCGCGCAGCTCGGAGTCCTTGAACGCCTCGTTGCCGTCGAACTCGTACGACTCGACCACCTGGCGGACGCCTTCATCGATCTCCATCGTCACCGTCACGAAGCCGTCCAGGCCCTCCGCCGGCGTGACGACCGGATTCACCTTGACGTCGGAGAAGAACTTCTTCTTGTATTCTTCGGCGATTCTCTTCGCGGCGGCGGCGAACTCCTGCTCGCCGTACGGATAACCGTCCTTGAGTTCGGAGAGCTTGCCGATCTTGCCGTCGTTCCAGTACTCGTTGCCCTTCACGCGGAGCGGCCCCTGGAAACGCATCTTGCGCTTCACCACGTACGTAACCACAACGCCGTCCACGCTTTCCTTGACGTCGACTGTGATGTTGTCGAAGGCGCCAGTGGCGCGCAGCGCGCCCACGTCGCGCGAGCACTGCGACGGGTCATACTCGTCGCCGGCCTTCACCTGGCACTGCGCCCATGCGTCGCCCAGACCCTCCGTGCCGCCGTCGGGATACTTGACGGCGACAGACGCCACCTTAGCGGCGTTCGCCGCAAGGACGCCCATCAGCACCGTCGTAGCAAGAATCAGTCGTTTCATGGCTTTCTCCTTGGTTTTCAAATTCATCCGATCTCTAGATCTCGGCCGTGAAGTCCACGGCGTTCACGTGCCAGATGTCGCGCGCGTACTCCGAGACCGCGCGGTCGCTCGAGAATCGGCCGGAACGGGCGATGTTCACGAGCGACATGCGGTTCCACTTCGTCGTGTCGCGGTACGTCGCGTCCACGCGGTCCTGCGCCTCGCAGTAGGAGCGCAGGTCGGCGAGGAGCATGTAGTAGTCGTTGTACTCGATGAGCGAACGCACGATCGGGTCGAAGATGCCGGGCTGCATCAGCGAGAACACGTTGCGGCGGATCATGTCGATCGCCTGGCGGATCTCGGGATCCTTCTCGTAGTAGGTCTGCGACATGTAGGTGGGCCGCAGGCGCGCGACGTCCTCGGTGCGAAGTCCGAAGAGGAACATGTTCTCGTCGCAGATCTCCTAGTTGATCTCAACGTTCGCGCAGTCGTAGGTGCCGAGAGTGAGCGCGCCGTTGACCATGAACTTCATGTTGCCGGTGCCGCTTGCCTCGGTGCCGGCGAGCGATATCTGCTCGCTCACCTCGGCTGCGGGCATGATCTTCTCGGCGAGCGACACGCGGTAGTCCGGCAGGAACACCACCTTCAGCCTGCCATTCGTGCGCGGATTCTCGTTCACCACGCCGGCGATACCGTGGATGAGGCGGATGATTAGCTTCGCCATGTGGTATCCAGGCGCGGCCTTCGCCGCGAAGATGAAGACGCGCGGCAGCGGATCGTACGACGGATCGGCGAGAAGCCTGTTGTAGAAGATGATGATGTAGAGCGCGAGGAGAAGCTGGCGCTTGTACTCGTGAAGGCGCTTCACCTGCACGTCGAAGATCGCAGCGGTGTCCAGCGTAACGCCGAGCGTGTCGTGCACGTACTTCGCGAGCACGCGCTTGTTGGAGCGCTTGATGCGCGCGAGGCAGTCGAGAAACGCCGCGTCGTCAGCGCGCTCTTCGAGCCTGCGCAGCTGCGACAGGTCGGTTATCCACTCGGAGCCGATCGCCTCTGTGACGAGCTGCGCTAGCGGCGGATTGGCCTTCAGAAGCCAGCGGCGCGGCGTGATGCCGTTCGTCACGTTGTGGAAATGGTCCGGCATCAGCTCGTAGAAGTCGTGGAAGAGGCGCGTCTTGAGGATCTCGGTGTGCAGCTGGGCCACGCCGTTGACGCTGGAGGACCCTACGATGGCGAGGTTGGCCATGCGCACGTAGCGCTCGCCGCCCTCGTCGATGAGCGACATGCGCGCAAGGCGGTCCTGGTCGCCGGGATAGAGGCCGGATATCCGGCGCAGGAAGCGGCCGTTGATCTCGTAGATGATCTGCAGATGGCGCGGCAGCAGGCGCTCCATCATGGAGACGGGCCACTTCTCGAGGGCCTCGGGGAGGATGGTGTGGTTGGTGTAGCCCGTAGTGCGGCACGTGATGTCCCAGGCGACGTCCCAGTCCAGCCCCTCCAGGTCCATGAGAACGCGCATCAGCTCGGGGATGACCAGCGCGGGGTGCGTCTCGTTGAGGTGGATGAACGCCTTGTCGGGCAGGGTGCGCCAGTCGTCGTTCTCCTCTCGGAAGCGCCGCAGGATGTCCGCCACCGAGCAGCACACGAAGAAATACTCCTGCCTGAGGCGCAGCTCCTTGCCGGCCGGGGTGTTGTCGTCGGGGTAGAGGACCTTTGTGATGTTCTCCGCCACCACCTTGCGGCCCACGGCCTCCACGTACGAGCCCTTGTTGAACTCGGAGAGGGAGAACTCGTCGGGCGCCTTGGCGCTCCAGAGGCGCAGTGTGTTGACGGCGTTTTTGTAGCCCACCACGGGAATGTCGTACGGAACGCCCTCCACCACCTCGCCGCCTGTCCAGCTCCACTTCGAAGTGCCGCCATCCTCGTTGCACACCACGTGGCCGCCGAAGCGCACGAACTGCGTGTACTCAGGGCGCGCGAACTCCCATGGATAGCCGTCCTTGAGCCAGCTATCCGGCTCCTCGACCTGCTGCCCGTCCACGATGCGCTGGCGGAAGATGCCGAAGTCGTACCTGAGGCCGTAGCCCATGCCGGCGAGGTCGAGCGTGCTCATCGAATCGAGGAAGCACGCCGCAAGGCGCCCGAGGCCGCCGTTGCCAAGGCCGGCGTCCGTCTCGAAGTCGCGCAGGGTGTTCCAGTCGATTCCGTCCTCCTTCAGCGCCTCGGAGCACTCGCGGTCGATCTGGAGGTTGATCACGTTGTTGCCGAGCAGACGGCCGATGAGAAATTCAAGGGAGAGGTAGTACACGCGGCGCTCGTTCTGCTTGTGGTAGCGCTCCTGCGTCTCCATCCAGCGCTCGACGATGCGGTCGCGCACCGCGTATGCGAACGAGGTGTAGCGGTCGCGCGGCGTCGCCGCGCCGGCGTATTTTGCGAGCGTGTAGCGAAGATGCCATGCGTAGTCCTCTTTCAGACCCTGCACGGTGTTCTCGACCCGATGGTCTTTGGGCTTGTTCATTTTTCTGGTTCTATTCCTATTGCGCTTGAAACAACGCCCTATATTTTACCAAAACGGACCTTCCCCCTCAAGCGCAAACGGCGCGTCAAAGGAAACGTCCGGTGAGGCTCTCCTTGCACCTTCTTATCGTCTCGGGCGGGCCTTCGCAAACGAGGTTGCCGCCAGCGTCGCCTCCGCCAGGGCCGAGGTCTATGATCCAGTCGGCGCACTTCATCACGTCCACGTTGTGCTCGATCACAACCACTGTGTTGCCGCCCTCGCGCAGCTTCAGGAGAAGGCGCATGAGCTTGGCCACGTCGTCGAAGTGGAGGCCCGTAGTCGGCTCGTCGAGGAGGTAGAGCGTGCGGCCCGTGGAGCGGCGCGAGAGCTCGGTCGCGAGCTTGATGCGCTGGGCCTCGCCGCCGGAGAGGGTTGTTGCGCTCTGGCCGAGGCCGATGTAACCAAGTCCCACGTCCACGAGCGTCTTCAGCTTCGCGGCGAGGCGGGGCACCTTCGCGAAGAAATCATACGCCTCGGCGACAGTCATGTCAAGAACCTCGGCTATCGATTTGCCGCCGTACTTGACCTCAAGCGTCTCCTTGTTGAAACGCCGCCCGCCGCACTGTTCGCACGTCACATACACGTCCGGCAGGAAGCTCATCTCGAGCTTGCGCACGCCATCGCCGCCGCACGTCTCGCAGCGCCCGCCCTTCACGTTGAAGCTGAAGCGGCCCGGACCATACCCGCGCGCCTTTGCGCCCTCCGTCTTCGCGAAGAGCTCGCGTATGTCCGAGAAGAATCCCACGTACGTGGCGGGATTCGAGCGCGGGGTGCGTCCGATCGGACTCTGGTCTATCTCGATCACCTTGTCGATGTTCTCGACGCCCTTGAGGCTGCGGAACTTGCCCGGCGCGGCCTTGGCATGGTAGAGGCGCCGCATCAGCTCGCGCTTGAGCGTCTCGTCGATCAACGTCGACTTGCCGCTGCCGCTCACGCCCGTCACCACCGTGAACGTGCCCAGCGGAATCCTCACCGTGATGTTCTTGAGATTGTGCTCCGTGCAGCCGGAGATCGTGAGGAACTTGCCATTGCCGGCCGGGCGCTTCCCGGCCGGACGGGCTTCGGACGCCGCATACGCCGCTATCGACTTTCTACCGTTGAGGTAGTCCGCCGTCAGCGTTCCTGCCTTCAGAAGCCCATCCCACGGGCCCTGGTACATCACGCGGCCACCCTCGCGGCCTGCGCCCGGGCCGAGATCGACTATCCAGTCGGCGGTGCGCATCATCTCGGCGTCGTGCTCAACAACGACCACCGTGTTGCCCCTGTCGCGCAGCTCGCGGAGCATGGCGATGAGCTTCTCGTTGTCGCGAGGGTGGAGTCCGATCGTGGGTTCGTCGAGCACGTAGAGAACGCCAACAAGCCCGCTGCCGATCTGCGAGGCGAGGCGTATGCGCTGCATCTCGCCGCCGCTCAGGCTGGAGCTCGACCGGTCTAGCGTGAGATAGTCGAGGCCGACGTCGTTGAGGAAGCCGAGGCGCTTCACGATCTCCTTCAGAACGTCTTTTACCGGCTCAAGCGCCTTGCCGAGTCCGTCAGGGTCGTCAACCGCACGCGCCTGGATTCCCTTGAAGAAGGCGAGCGAATCCTTCACCGGCATCGCCATCACCTCGACGATCGTCTTGCCCGCCACGGTGACCGCGCGCGACTCGGGCTTCAGGCGCGAGCCGTGGCACGCGGGGCATGGACGATAGCTCTGGTACGCCTCGAACTTCTCGCGCCGTTCGTCGCTCTCGGCGTTCTCCATCATGCGCTTCACGCTGTCGAGAACGCCGGCGAACGGCTTATCCTCCTTGCGCCACGGCAGCACCAGGTCGTCGTCGAAGCCGTGCATCAGCTTGTGGCGGAAACTAGCCGGCAGCTTCTCGTATGGCGTCTCGAGCTTTACCTTGTACTGCCGCGCGATTCTCGCGAGTATCTCGTTGTAGTACATGATCGCCATGTGCCCGGCACGGCGCCAGGGATGAATGCATTCGCGCAGAGGAAGAGTCTTGTCGGGCACGACGAGATCTTCGTCGAAGTAGTATATCGAGCCGAGTCCGCCACATTCTGGACACGCCCCGAACGGCGAGTTGAAAGAGAAGGAGCGCGGCTTTAGCTCGTCGAAAGAAAGGCCGCAGTCAGGGCACGCGTTCTTCTCGGAGAAGACGAGCGGGGCGTCGCCGCCAACAGTCTCCACGGTGATGAGCCCATCGCCCGTCTTCAGGCCCAGCTCCACCGAGTCGGTGAGGCGCGTAACGAATTGGGCGGTTGGGTGGTTCGCCGCTCTGAACTTCAAACTTCGAACTTTGAACTTCCCTTGGAATCACAAGCCGGTCCACGACTACGTCGATGGAATGGCTCTTCTTCTTGTCGAGCGCCGGAACGTCCTCAAGCGGGTACGTGGCGCCATCCACGCGCACTCGCACGAAGCCGGCGCGCTTGATGTCGGCGAGCGTCTCCTCGTGACGTCCCTTGCGTCCCTTCACCACGGGCGCGTAGATGATGAACTTCGCGCCGGCGGGAAACTTGAGGAGCGCTTCGACGATCTGCTCGGCCGACTGCCTGCGCACTGGCTTGCCGCACTTGGGGCAGTGCGCCACGCCCACCGATCCGTAGAGGAGGCGCAGGTAGTCGTGGATCTCCGTGACCGTCGCCACAATGGAGCGCGGGTTGCCGCCCGACGTACGCTGCTCGATTGCGATCGCGGGCGAAAGGCCCTCGATGCGCTCCACGTCCGGCTTCTGCATCTGGTCCAGGAACTGGCGCGCGTACGCGGAAAGCGACTCCACGTAGCGGCGCTGCCCCTCGGCGTACAGCGTGTCGAACGCAAGCGACGACTTTCCGCTTCCCGAAAGCCCCGTCACCACTGTGAGAGAATTGCGCGGAATCCGTACGTCAACGTCGCGCAGGTTGTGGACCTTTGCGCCCTCTATTATGATGTCGCCCATCTCACTCCCATTCGATCGTGGCGGGCGGCTTCGAGGAGATGTCGTACACCACGCGGTTGATGCCGCGCACTTCGTTGATGATCCTGTTCGACATGCGCGCCAGAACGTCATAGGGGATGCGCGTCCAGTCCGCCGTCATCGCATCGATCGAGTTGACGCTGCGTATCGCGCACGTGTACTCGTACGTGCGCTGGTCGCCCATCACACCCACGCTCCTCACGGGCAGCAGCACGGCGAACGTCTGCCAGATGGTCTTGTAGTCGGGCAGTTTGCGGATCTCCTCCTGCACGCGCAGGTCGGCTAGCTGCAGCAGCTCCACCTTCTCCTTCGTGACCTCGCCGAGTATGCGAACGCCGAGGCCGGGGCCTGGAAACGGCTGACGGTCGAGGAGCTCGTCGGCCATGCCGAGAACGCGCCCGACGGCGCGCACCTCGTCCTTGAAGAGCTCCTTCAGCGGCTCCACCAGCTCGAACTTCAGGTCCGGCGGCAGGCCGCCCACGTTGTGATGGCTCTTGATGGTCTGCGACGGACCGTTCTTCGGGCTCTTGGACTCTATGACGTCCGGATAGATCGTGCCCTGCGCCAGATAGCGGCAGTCGCGGAACCGGCGCGCCTCTTCGGCGAAGACGTCGATGAAGAGCTTGCCTATCGTCTTGCGCTTCTTCTCCGGATCGTCGATGCCCGCAAGCGCCGCGTAGAAGCGGTCTGCCGCGCGCACCACGGTGAGGTCGAGGCCGAGGTTGCGCCTGAACATCTCCTCCACCTGCTCGGCCTCGCGCCAGCGCAGCAGGCCGTTGTCCACGAAGATGCAGTGCAAGCGCCTGCCGATCGCGCGGTTGAGGAGAACGGCCACCACGGACGAATCGACGCCGCCGGAGAGGCCTAGCACCACTTCGTCGTCGCCGATCTCCTTCTGCAGGCGCGCCACCGTGGCGTCCACCCACGAGTCGAGCCGCCAGTCGCGCGCGCATCCGCATACGCCGAACACGAAGTTCGCCAGCATCTGCGTGCCGTACTGCGTGTGCACCACCTCGGGGTGGAACTGGAGCGCGTAGAGGCGCCTGGCGTTGTCGAACATCGCGGCGAAGGGACACGTTGCCGACACGGCCCCGCGCTCGAAGTTCGCCGGAATCGCCTCCACCCTGTCGCCGTGGCTCATCCACACCGTGACCGTGGATGGCACGTCCTTGAAGAGCGGATTGCCCGGCATGATCTCAATGGGCATCTTGCCGTACTCGCGCTCGGCGCCCGGCGCCACTCTGCCGCCCAGTTTCCGGCTCATCAGCTGCATTCCGTAGCAGATGCCCAAAACGGGCACTCCGAGCTCGAAGATGGCAGGGTCCACGGTGGGCGCGCCGTCGTCGAACACGCTGTTCGGGCCGCCAGAGAGCACGATGCCGGATGGCATGTCCTTGCTCAGCTCTTCGGCCGTCGTGCCGCAGCCGACTATCTCGGAGTACACCTCCATCTCGCGAATACGACGCGCTATCAGCTGCGTGTACTGCGAGCCATAGTCCAAAATGACTATTCTGTTCATTGCCTTGTTCCTGCCCTCCCCTGACCATAGAGTCATTGTTCACAAATCTCAATTGTTCACAAATGTCACAAGTGTCATAAATCAAAAATTTGTATTTGCCACTTGTGAACAATTGTGTCAATTGTCATTTGTGAACAATTATCAGAGACCAACCTTGGCTTTCGTCGCCGCGGCAACTCCACCCGCCGCTTCGGCGCCGTGGTGCGATATCTTATTGAGGCCGGGCACTTCGGTGGGGCCGATCCATCCGGCCTTCACGCCCACGAAGCCGTATAGCCACAGGCATCCCAGAACTACGAGCGCCAGCGCGATCAGCGACGGCAGAATGCGTTTCAACAAGATCTTGACCATGATGTACCTACCTTTCTTTGCTTGCGGATATTATATCAAATCCACAAGCCGCGCGCCAATCCGTCATTGCAAGTTTGTGACGCGCCGGGCGCATCTCCGTTTTTCACCGTCCCTCCTTTGTAATGGAAACAACCAAAACAACCTTCAAAAACAACTTGTTCCTACGGGCACACCTTGAACCTTCTCACTTTCAGAATCGCTATCCAAAACTCGGCAGTTAGGGCGTAGGTTTTTAGCCGCAAAGAGCGCAAAGAACACAAAGAAGAGGGTGTATTTCTTGATTATACCTCTTCTTTCTCATTTATGGCAATTCACCCAATTGGTGAAAAGATAGAAACTGAAAATCAACCCTTATAATTCATAATAGACCGCCATTCCAATACACTTTGCGACCTTTGCGTTCTTTGCGGCTAAACGAAATAAGAAGAGATTGTTCAACTGCATTTTTTGGCTCTTCGTGCATGAGTGTGGGTCGGTTCATGCCACCTCCTGACGAGCTTCCCCTTTGTTAATGCGCATCGGAGCGTTGCAACTGGGCCACGGGATTGT
>JAFUDL010000336.1 GCA_017459225.1 Kiritimatiellia bacterium | reverse complement strand
CGGCACGCGGTCGTGCAGCACCGCCGTCCCCTCGCCGCCCTTCACGAAGAGCGCGCCCGCCTCAAGCTGCAGGCCGCCCGCGAAGTCGAAGTCGCCCGTGCCGCCCACGTTGAAGTACATTCCCCTGCTTACCACCGGCATGTTGAACGTCTGTACGCTTTCGGAGAGGTTCGTCACGCCGCGCAGATCGATCGGATTGCCCTCGAACATGAACGCGCCCGCACCCTCCGGGAACTGCATGCTGATAAGCGAGAGAGAGGCGTAGTCGTTTGTGACGATTCCGCCCGACGCAAGCGGGAATATCGCCCAGTCGGCCCCATTGGGCGCCACGTTGCCCGTCCAGTTGGCGTCCGTCGAGAAGAGAGAGTCGCCTCCCGCGTTGCTCCACGTGCGCCCTTCCGGATTGATCATGCCGAAGAGCCTTCCGTTGATCACCACGAGGTTGAGTCCGTTTACGGCGATCTTCTCGACGTCCTCTTCGCTCCATCCAGTCTGGTTCGGGAAGAGGTCGTACGCCATGCCGCGCGTCACGTCCACGTCGTATGTGACGTCGATGCGGAACGGATTCTCCTTCGTGGCAGTGATCGCGGCCACGGGGAGTGGCGAAAGCCCCGTGAACCCGTTCGCGCCCAGCCTGGCGATCACCGCGCCGCCGCTTGCCAGCACCGCTCCGGACGATGCGAAGGTCTGCCCGTTGAAGTCGACAGGTCCCTCGATCACGAACTGCCCCGTGAACGTCTGCGGCGCCGTGAACCTCAGCATTGCCGCGCCTTTCTTCGTGAGCGAGCCCTCTCCGCCGATCGACGTCGTCACCGCCACCGCATGCTCGTTCGAGATGGTGAATCCTCCTTCGCCTATCGAGAACACCTCCACGCCCGTCAGCGACGAGCCGATGAAGTCGTTGAGGTTCGCGTTCACGGACGCCATGGTCGCGCCGTCGAACACGACGCGCGTGTCGTCGCGGTCGTTGAACGCGAAAATGCGGTTCGCCTCCACAAGCGCCCCCTCGCCGAAGTTCAGGTGGTAGTATCCCGCGCGCTGCGTCGCGTCCTCCGCTCCAAGGTCGAGGCTCCTCGCCACGTACACGCGGGCGTTGCGCACGTTGAGCGTGCACTCCACGCTCGTTGGATGCTGCGAGTTCTCGCGGCCGAACGTGAAGTTGCTTCCCACCTCGAGAAGCGCCCCGTCAACGACGTCTATCGTCATGCGCGCGACGTCGAGAACGCGCCTGTTCGACGCGGCGCAGTAGAAGTTGCCGCCGAAGCGCGCCGTGGCCGAGTTGGTGACGACGAAGTTCATGTAGCCCGTGCCGTCGCAGTTGAACCAGCTGGTCGCCGAGCCGAGCGAGAGCGTGCCGCCGTCAAGGAGCAGCGTATACTGCTCGCCGTCCTCAGGCACGTTGAAGTCTGCGTAGTTCGGACCCGACACCACGGCCCCTTCGCCGATCGTCCACACGCGCGGCATGTGCGCGCCGGGATTGAACGCCTCGTCCGTGTTCAGAAACGCGCCGTTGTAGAATCCAACCACGCCGTCCGCCGACAGGTCGGCCGCGGTGAAGCCGAAGGAATTTCCGCCGAGGTCGAGTCCGCCAGACTCCAGCACGATTCCGTTCTCGATGGACTGCGTGACCTTGAGCGTTCCGTCGCCGCGCTTCACAAACGAACTGCCGAACGGCGCATCGACTATGAGCGTCTTGCCGGCCGCCACGTCGATGTACTCGCTCACCTTGAGGGTGGGCCGCTCTGGTAGGTTGTATTCGATGTCCCACGTGCCGGCAAGGACCATGCGCAACTCGGTCACGTTCTCCTCGAGGCGTCGGTCGAGAAGCACCCACGTTCCGGCCGTCTCGTCGTAGCCAAGCACCTCCCAGTTGAACGGGTCGCGGTCCTGCGAGTCGTTCGCCGTGTACCAGCGGTAGCGCGTGAGCGCGAACGGCTCGTCATACACGAAGTCGATGTAGCAGAGCGCCTTCTGGGCGTCGGTGCGGGAGTTGCCGCCGCGGCGATCGAGCCACTTGGTGCCAGTCTTGCCGTCGGCGGCAAGATCGGGACTCTCATTACCGGGGTAGTTGCCGTTGGTGATGCCAAGATCCGTCTTGTCCCATTCAAGTCTCGCGGGGGACATCTTAGTCCATCCGTCGTAGAACTCGATCTCGGAGAGCTGCATCATGTCGTTGTTGGACTTAGTGCCGAACACATGGAAGCGGAACCTGCGGAACTTCGGCGTGGGGTCCACCCACTCGTCGACCGTGATGCGCGCGTTGGCCGCAGCCGTGAGCGTGCCCACCGTGAATGCGCGGTCGAGATGTGCCACGTCTCCGTCGTGCGCGAATACGGCATTGTCGCCCGAGGTGAACTGCTCGCCGTTCCATCCGTCGCCGCTCCAGTTGCCGTTGGAATCGCCTCCCGTCCACTCATGGGTGCTGAAGGAGTGCGTGATCATGAGCGCGCCAGAGTCGGAAACGGAGAGCACGTAACCCTCTTCGGCGCAGACGACCTTCGCAAGGTCGGCCTGCGAGAATCCGCCAGAGACGAGCGTGTAGGGCGTATTGACCGGCAGCGCAGAAAGAACGTTCGGCGCAAGCACGGCTGGATTCTCGGCGGTTGAGCTGAGTATGACGGTGCCGCCTTGGTCGAGCGTGAAAGAGTCGACGCCGTCGGAGGAAACGTCGAAGTTGAGGCGCACGCCCTCTCCCAGCTTGAGCGTGCTCACGCGGCGAGTCTCGGTTTTGCCGTTGTCGAAGAGATGCAGCGTGCCGCCGTTGATGGCAACGGAGATGACTTCGTTTGTGAAGTCTACGTCGGAGAAGTTTACCGTGCCGCCGTTCATCTCTATGCCGCCCGCGGCAAACGTGAGAGTGCGGCCGGACGTGTTGTTGATCGTGCCCTCATCGCAGACGAGACGACCAGTGAAGAACTGGTCGTAGCTGACGTCGATCTTGTCCCTGCCGCGCTTGACGAGCGGACCCTCGCCGCGCATCGAGCCCTTTAGCACCGTGTTGTGCTGAGTGAGCACCACGAGGCCTCGCGGACCGAGAACGAACGGGGCGTCCGTGCGGTCAACATGCTGCATGATGAAGTCGCTAGAATTGGCGCGGCTTTCGTAGGTGGCGTTGTCGAAGTACACAGTCACGTCGCTCCGGTCGCGCCCCACCCAGATGCGCTGCGCCCAGATGTACGCGTCCACGAACCTTCCCTCGTAGCGGCCCGTCGCGAGCGGCAGCGAGCTGCCCGCGGGATGGTCGGCAGGAAGAGCTGCGTCGGTGCCGAAGTCGAGGATGCTGTTCACGTGGATCGAGGCGTTCGTCACGAACAGCAGCCCGTATGGATTCACCGCGAACTTCGTGTTGCGTCTGCCGAAGTTCAGCTCGCCGTTTGAATAGAGATTGCCCCCGTCGCTCACCACGATCTCGCACCGCGGGGTTTGGCAGACGGCGTCGTTCGAGGCGACTGCCCACAATGCGCCGTTGCAGCGGAATTCAGATCCATCGCCTGTCACTTCGAGACGAGTCAGGCCGAGGTCGTGGTTCTGAAGATAGACATTGCCGACGACCGTGAACTTGCCGCCGTTCTCCAGGCGGATAGTCGATGTGCGGTCGGAAGAGCTCTCTGGGCTCACGACGAACATTGCGGGCGTGTTGAAGACGGCGCCAGCGCCTATCACCCACATGTCCGGGGCGTTGTCCATCGGCTTCCAGTCCGCTTCCGGGAAATTGTAGGTGCCGTCGTAGAACGCGACGTTCGTCTCGCGCACGACGATGTTCTGGCTGAAACTTCCGGCTGCACCCGCAAGGCTCAGCGATCCTTCATGCATCTCCACGCCGGCCGGCAGCGCGGCGGACGCGACGAGCCGCCCGAGGCCAGTCTTCTTCACGCGGCTCTTCGGCGCGAACGTGAGGTAGGCGCTCTGGTCTTCAGCCACTTCGATCTCGTCCACGCCCAGGCCCGACATGTACTTGATGTTGCCCGTGTAGGCAAGCGCCTTGCGGTTGTCAGTGCAGTTGTACCCGCTCACCACCTCGAGGTCCACCCATACCAAGCCGTCGTTGGAGGCCTGCAGACGCCATGCGGCGGGATCGCGTTCGTTCGCATCGTTGGCCGTGTACCATTCGTACTTCGTCACGCGCTGCGGATTCGCGAACTCGATCACCGTGTATGTGGCGTCGCGGGTTTCGGCGTCGGTCGCATTGACGCGCCCGTCGAGCCACTTCGTGTCAACCGTGCCGTCAACGAGCTTTTCTGGCTTCTCTCCGCTCGGGAACGGCCATGTGGCGTTGTCGTAGTTCCAGGTGGCTCTGCTGTTGTAGGGCGTGGGGTCGAACGATATGCCGCTGCGGTTCTGGGTGATGTCTGCTCCGTTCTCGTCGAAGAGCTTGAGTTCGGAGACCTGCATCATGTTGTTTCCTGCGGTCTTCGTGCCTTCGATCTTGAACCGGAAGAACCTGTACGCCACAGGCTGAATCTCGCCTGGCACGAGGTCGATCTGGACAGGCGAAAGCGCGCGGATGAAACCCGCAGTAACGTCGGCATCCACCTTCACCTTCTCGGGACTCCCCGCACCATCCCCCTGGAACACCGCAGTGTCGCCTGCAGCGAAATAGCCCGAACTCCAGTTGGGTCCGCTCCAAAGGCCTTCAACGGGACCATTCCAGATCTGATAAGCGCCATGCGCCGCGAACGCGGCTGCAGCCACGCACAGCTCGATCAAGGCAATCTTTGCATTTTTCATTTCGTCCTCGTCTTTCTTGAGCGTGTTCCGCAAGGAAAGCTTCACCCGCCCCTAGCCAGCCACAATTTTGTTCACTAAAATTATATCAATTTATACAAAACAGATTGTCACCGAATTGCAACCGAGAAGTGTTTGACTATGTCGCCGCACATGCGAAAGTTCCAGTGGCGCGTTGCAGGCAAATCGACGTTATGATATACTCAACCGCATGAACAACAGCAAATGCAATCATGCAATCCAGCTCATCGCCGTGCTTCTGGCGATTGCCGCAACCCTTCCGGCGGCCTGCGCCGTTCCTTCGCAGTACGCCGCCATGTTCCCGCCCACAAATACGTCGTGGCGCGTCGCATATCCCGCGCGCGTTGCCGAGACGCCGCCGCTGCGTGGCGTGATGCTGCCGGGCGGCACCTGCGCAGAGGACGATTTCAAGACGCTCAACGAATGGGGCGCCACACTCGCCCGATACCAGATGATACGCGGCTGGCACAAGCAGAACGACAACCAGGACCTAGCCGACTTCGACCGCTGGCTTGACGGCAAGCTCGACCATCTCGAACGCGACGTTCTTCCCTGGGCGAAGAAGTACTCAATCCGCATCGTCGTGGATCTCCACGTTCCGCCGGGCGGACGCGACAACGGCGAGATGAACATGTTCCACAACCCTCTCTGGGCCGACCACTTCATCGCCTGCTGGCGCCGCATCGCCGCACGCTTCAAGGCCCGCCCCGAGATATTCGGCTTCGACCTCATAAACGAGCCTTCGCAGAACAAGCCGGCGCCCCCCGGACTCGACTACTGGAATCTTCAGCGCCGCGCCGCAGAAGCCGTGCGCGCGATCGATCCCGACACTCCGATTATCGTAGCGGCCAATCAGTGGGACTCCGCGCCGGCCTTTGAATATCTCTCGCCCCTCGCTCTCGACAACGTCATCTACCAGGTGCACATGTACCAGCCCTTCGAGTTCACGCATCAGGGCGTGCACGCCGCTAACGCCGACTACAAGAAGTTCACATACCCCAACGCCGAGAAAGGCTGGAACCGCGACTACATCCGCAAGTGCCTTGCCCCTGTCGTCGAATTCCAGAAGCGACACAACGCGCGCATCTACGTGGGAGAGTTCAGCGCCATCACGTGGGCGGACGGAGCAGACCGCTACATCGCCGACTGCATCTCCGTCTTCGAGGAGTACGGATGGGACTGGACCTACCACGCCTTCCGGGAATGGCCCGGCTGGAGCGTCGAGCACCAGGCCACCGCGTGGCAGAAGTTTTCCCCTTCCGCGGACAATCCGCGCCGACGCGCGCTTCTCGCCGGGCTCGCCCTCTCGCGCCGCAAGCCCGTGGCCGCAATATCAATCAAGCATCCCCCGCTCTTCGCAGAACATCCCGCCAAGATCATAGCGAAGACTGTGAGCCCTAAACAGCTTGACGTCTCCCATCTCAGATACTGCATCCTCACAAGCGACGGACGCACCGTGGTCACCTTCCGCGACGCGCCTTCCTCGAATCCAACCGAGATACCAGTGCACCTTCCAGCCGGCGACTACCAGCTGCGCACGACGGACGGCACCTGGTTCTACGGATGCGCCGCTTTCACGGTGAGCCCCGCCTCTGAGGCGCCGCCAGAAAAGAAGAAGTCGACAAAACCTCTCGACGGCATGCGCCGCTTCTGGCACGACGTCCGCAGCCTCTGACGGGCGTGGCGTGAGTGACGTAGACAATCCCCTTGCCGCCCTGTCGCCGTCCATGGGCGCATGGATCTGATGTTGCCAAACCGCCATCTTTTCGCGCTACTCGATGACGGAATGGGAAGATGCGGCGCTGCGGATCATTCCAGTTCAAGTGACGCTCTTGAGCGTAAGCCCCTTGAGGTCGTGGCCCTTCTCGCGCAGGACGAACGAGGCGGCGTAGGCAACCGCCACGCACACCACAAGCCCGATTCCGCCCAAGAGGAACGGATGGAACTTGAGCCCGAACACGTTGCAGTGCAGAATCTCGCAGCTGAAGCAGACGAAGTAGTTCGCGAAAAGACCAAGCACCGCGGCCATTCCCTTGATGCGGGGCATGAAGACGCCCATGAAGAAGAGTCCCGTGAGACCTGCCGTGAGCATCGCGATGTACTTGTTGAAGTTGTCGAAGAGCGCGCTCGACTCCATGCGCGCGAGCGTGAGCGCGGCCATGATGCCGATCGCGCCCACGACGTACGTGAACAGCTGCCCGCAGCGGATCTGCGACTTCCCGGATATTCCGGGATTGAAGCGCTTCACAAAATCAGTCACGAGTGCAGTGGACGCGCTTGAGAGATTGGCCGAGAGCGTGGAGATCGTCGCCGCGAAGACGGCCGCTATCACAAGCCCCGCGAGCCATGACGGCATCTCAGTGGCCATGAATATCGGCAGCACAGAATCGCCCTTCGGCATAGTCACGTCCATCGCCGCGGGATTCGTGCGGTAGAACGCGAAGAGCGCAGTGCCGATTCCGTAGAACACTACCTGAGCGAACACGCTCATCGCACCATTGAACCAGAGCGAGCGCTTGGTGGCGTTTTCGTCGGGCGTCGCGATGTAGCGCTGTATCACGCACTGGTCGCTTGTGTAGCTGGAGAGGTTGGAAATGAGCCCCTGCACCGCAACCACCCAGAATACAGGCTGCGAGAAGAGGAGACGGAAATCCCACACGCGCGTCTTCTCGCACGCGGTGGCGACGTTCCAGAACGTTGAGAAATGCGCGCCCTCCGGTCCCGTCTTCATGATCAGCAGCACAAGCACCGAGACCGCGCCGCCCATCAGGACGATTCCCTGCACGAAGTCGCTCCAGATCACGGCCTCGAGTCCGCCCAGCGAGCAGTACACCATCGTTAGCACTCCGCAGATGAGAATGCACGCGTCGATAGAGATTCCGGTCACAGCATTGAGCGCGATCGCCGGAAGAAGCGTGACCACCGCGACGCGGCACACCATGAACACCACGAACGCCGCCGACCCGAAGAGCCGCACGCCGAGATTGAAGCGCTTCTCCAGATATTCGTATGCGGAGGTGATTCCAAGTCTGCAGAAGAACGGCAGATAGCAGTATATCGCAACGGGCGCCATGCCGATGATGAAGAACGCCATCACGAAGTATCGCCAGTCCTGAAGATACGCCTGGGTTGGAATCGCGATGAAGGTGATCGATGAAAGCATAGTCGCGAAAATGCTCATTCCGGCGACATACCAAGGGATCTTGTTGCCGCCGCGGAAGTAGTCGTTTTCGTCCTTCTTTTTTCGGATGAAGTACACCGCCATGCCAACCATCAGGAGTGCATACACTCCCACCACGGCCCATGCGGTCGCGCCGAACTTGCCGGTCTTCTTGAAACTCGCGACGGAAACGGCGTCGGTGCGCTTCATCGGCGCGACTTCGCCGCCGGCGATAATGATGCTATATTGCTCCGGCGTCTTGCCGGGACGTATTCCCGCCGCTGCGCCGCAGCGCGGACTATCCCCTTCTGCGATCTCGCCGTATTCGCACCAAGCGTCCGTCACGCAGTTGTACGCGAGGATATTCCTCTGCCATCCGAGTTTCACGGGGTCGGTTTCCTTCGAACCGTTGATTGCGCGGTCAATCCACCCCTTCTCGCCAAAGCCACCCACGAGAAGAATGTGCTGGTGTCCGCTCGGCAGAAACGCCGCGCCAATCGTTGTCGTGTTCTCGGGCAGGTCGGCGAGCTTCTTCCATTTCATTTCGGCGGGATGGGAAATAAATTCGGGATCGTCGCATGAATCGTCAAGTCTGACTTTGGGGTTGTCTCCCTTGCTCTCGCTCCACGGCAGGCTTATGCTTGAAAGAACAACCCCATAGACGTCCCTGAGCGGCTTCTTCGTCTCCTTGTCGAAGCCACCTGCGACAATTAACATCTTCTCCTTCTGATTGCCATTCTGGACGGCCGCCACAATCTGCTCGCGGGCAGGTCCTGGTATTTCGCCTATTTTCACAAACCTGCTTGCACCCCTCTTGAGGTCTATACCATAAACGTCCTTCGACGCAATTACAAAATACAGACCGTCGTTATATG
Organism: Kiritimatiellia bacterium; assembly: GCA_017459225.1. Taxonomy (GTDB): domain Bacteria; phylum Verrucomicrobiota; class Kiritimatiellia; order RFP12; family UBA1067; genus RUG572. The sequence goes on along the minus strand of JAFUDL010000336.1, from coordinate 5,878 downwards.
CAGCCGCCCCCATCTTGACTGGTTTTGGCAACCGCAGTCTACTGACGACACCAAGGCCATCCTCGGCGAGCTTATTGACGATAATCTCAAATGTGTTGGTGAACACCGTCTCGCCGTCAGTTCCGCCCGCACAAAAAATCCCCTTGGACGTCTCGCAGCAGACGCCTTCGGCGATGGGATGCGGCAGTTCGCCGACCTTCGACCACTTGCCGTCCAACTCTCGGGCATATATACCCGAGCGATAGACCTTCTTTCCATCAACGAAATCGCTGCCGCCAGCAACCACAAACCGCCCATCCGGCAGAAAACCCGCGAAAGGCCGCGCGACCTTCGCGGGCATTGTCTCCTGGGCCTTCCAGTCCAACGCCACAGGGGCGGCCATGGCCGCCGCGCAAGCGGCACCAATAGCTGTCAACAACAGCCGTCTAATCATTTGCCCTTTCCTCCGGCCAAAGTCTCTGCGATGTTGAGGTAGTAGGCGCGCACGCGTTCGCAGGCGTTGATGACGTCAAGCTCCACGAGCACGCGGAGCGAGGAGCCTGGGTCGTCCGGGCCAACGCGCCCGAGCTGCGTGCGACGGCATTCGCGCATAAACTCGTGGATGCTCGTCGACTCCTTCTGAACCTCCTCAATCGCGATCTGCGGACGCGGCGAGCGGATCCATGGCGTCACCTTCGCGGCGAACTCATACACTCTGTCGTGCGCGGAGAGAAGCACGGCCTTCGACACGTCCGATATCTGCTGGTTCTGCTTGCGCAGGCGCTTCACCGCCTTCAGGATCGCAGCAGCCTCGTCGGAGACGCTCTCCAGCTCGTCCGTGAGGCGCAGCAGGCGCTGCGCGCGCTCCGCCACGTCCTGTGCGAGGCGCTTGGACATTATTCCGCCCAGAAACTCCGTCACCTCGCACTGCACGTTGTCGAGGATGCTCTCGCGGTGCACGATGTGCGCCTCCGTCTTTTCGTCTGACTCCCCCGCTATCACCTTGCGCGCGCACTGCAGCAGATCGAGGTTGCTCTCGCGCATGAAAACGATCTCCTGCAGCGCCTGGTCGCAGGCAATCACCGGCGAGAGGCGCGCCCCCTCCTTCAGCGAGGAGAGGTGCGGCTTCTCGTTCTCGGGCTGCGGAATCATGCGCTCGATGAGGCGCACGAACTGCTTGACGAACGGGAACAAGAGCATGCCGCGCAGCACAGAGAATATCGTGTCGACCACGGCGATTGGGGCCATTATGCCGAGAAGCATGGGACCCTTCGCGGTCTCGGTGATTGCGTTCCAGTGCGGAAAGATGGCCTTGCCCACGGGAACGAGCACGGGAAGCACGAACGGGATGAACACGATCGATCCCACCACGTTCGAGAGCGTGTTGGCAAGCGCCGTGCGCTTCGCGTCGGCAGTGGCGCCCGCCGCCGTCATCCAGGCAGTGACGGTAGTGCCGATGTTCGAGCCGAAGAGCGTGGCAATGGCCGTCTCGTAGGTGATTAGTCCCTGCGAAGCGAGAATCATCGCGATAGCCACCGTCGCCGCGGAGTTGATCGCCGCCGAAATGACCATAGCCCCAAGCGCGACGATCGCGACGTCCCACACGCTCTTCACGGCGAGCTTCTGGAATGCGGCCTTCATCGCCTCGTTCTCCTTGATGGGCATCAGTCCCTTCGTCATGAAGTAGAGGCCGAGCATCACAAGCCCAAGGCCCAGCACAGCAAGGCCTATGTTGTGAATCTTCTCGCCGCGTACAAAGAAATACAGCAGCCCGCCCGACGCAAGACCTATGAGGCCTAGCAGTTCGGGCGAAGGAACCAACGCCACGAGCCAGACCGTGCCCGTGGTGCCGATGTTTGCGCCTATTATCACGTTGATCGCCTGGGCGAGCGTCATCATGCCGGCCGACACGAAACCCACAAGCATGGCCGTTATGATCGACGAGGACTGGACAATCAACGTAGAGACGATTCCAGTGCCGACTCCCGCCAGCCTGTTCGCCGTAGCCCGCCCCATGAACTTGCGCAGCTTGTCGCCTTCCACCGCCTGAAGTCCCTCGGAAAGATGCTTCATCCCAAGCAGAAAAACGCCAAGACCTCCCGCGAGCACCACGAGAATTCCCAAAAGCGAGACTATGTGTCCTTTCATGAAAGAGTATTATATCAAAAAATTCACCGTTATGCGCACCCTAAATTAGAGCGGCTTAGTGCTTAGTGCCTAGTGCTTAGTGCCTAGTGGCTGGAGGGCCCGCTTGACGCGGGTGCGTTCGCATGCGGCTGAATGCGCGGTGAACTCGGGAGCGTACATGCACTCTATCGTGGCGAGCCCCGAAGAGAACGTGCCGCTCTGCTGAACGCGATACGATGTCTCGATCACAGTTCTGCCCTTCTTTAGCCTTTCGATGTAGTAGTGCGTGGCAGTGTCGCGCGTCGTCTGGTAGTAGCCCGCGCCGCCTCTCCAATGGTGCTGCGAAATCACGTCCACCGGCTCCGCGCAGGCAGGACGCTCGTCCGAGACGTGCACGCACTCGTACGCGCGGTCGCTTGATATCACAAGCCTCGCCACGATCTCGTCGCCCGGCTCTAGCGCGCCCTCGACCTCCACGAGCTTCGGCCCGTCCTTCCCGCGCCCCCTCTTGAAGTAACGCCTCTCGACGCGAAGCTCCTTCGGCTCGTGCGCGCGCACCTTGAGCGCATCCTCATAGTACGTCCACACCACGCCGCCCCAGGAAACGCCTTCCCCGCCTGCGCCCTTGAACTCAATCTCTCCCATCTCTGGCCTGATGGCGTCCGCCGCATAGCGCACACTGTACATCCCCGTTTCCGCGGCGGATCTCTCCGCCTTCACCCTTTCGCTCCCCATCGCCACCTCCGCAACTGCACCGCCGCCCGGAAGGGTCACGCGTCCCGCGTGACCGCCGCCCAACAGCAGCGCGTACACGGCATCCGCCGTCGCCGCAGTCGTTCCCCACCCTTGCGTGCGCCTTTCCTTCAAGAGCCACACCCTGCACGCCTCCACGCTCGCCTCGTCGCCCGTCACCTCGCGGAACGCCTCCATCGCGGCGGCCTGGGCGGATGCCGCCGCGGAGAACACGCCCGTGGAGAAAGCGCCACGATCGTTCCAGTGCATTCCAGATTCCTCCGAAACAATCGCTCGCTCCTTGACGGACGCCATTATCTTCCTCGCGAGCGCCTCTTCGCCCATCCTCTTCAGCGCCACCGCCGCAAGCGCCTGCACCTCAAGGCAGAGGTCCGTCCACTCCTTGCGCAGATGCTCCACTATGAGCGGCGCAAGTTTCTCGTCCTCGGCCTGTGGGATCCCTGCGAAGGAATGCAGATAGAGCCAGCGCGTTTCGAGATCGCCCACGCGGAACGACGCGCCCTCGTCCTTGATCCGGCGTTTGACGTACGAAGATACTGCTTCGTCAAGCGCCGCAATCGCCTCGGGCGCTTCCGATGGACACCCCAGCCTCGCGAACCCGGTGAGGATGTAGAGCGTGATCTCCTTCGAGGACGGTCCTCCCGGGAACCAAGGCCAGAGTTCGTCGTCGTTCCTCGCCTTGTAGAGCATGATGCGACAGCGCGACTGCTCGCTTCCGAGACGTTCCCTGTCGAACAATTCACCGCCCTTCACACCCGCAGCGTCGAACGCCTCCTGCACGCGCGCGCCCGAGTTCACCACGCGCTCTGCGACCACGTTGGCGAAGTAGCGGCTGAACGTCTGCTCGCAGCATTCGTGCGGGAACTCCATCAGATAGGGTAGCGACAGTACCGCATACCATTCCGGATGCGATACCGCCCTCACCGTCAGCTCCTTGTAGCGAATCGTGTCCGACCCCTTGCTGCCTACAAGATTCTCCAAGCGGAACTTCTTTGTCTCGTTCCCGCGCGCGCTGAGCTGCACAGCCTCGCTCACCATCACGCGACGGGAGAGGACGGGCAGCCTGCCCTCCTCTCCGTCCGCAAACAGCTCGCTCTTCGCCTTCGCGATGTACTTCAGGTCACCGCATCCCTCAGGAATCCTCAACCGGAACTCGAACGTCTTCGCCTCGCGAGGCGCGAGAGAGAAGTTCAGAGTTTGAAGTTTAAAGTTCGTAGTTTGAACTTTAAACTCCAAGACCCCACTCTGCGGCTTATTCTCTCTGCTCGTCACCTTGACCGGGAAGAGGAAGTCGTCGCCCTCGCGCACGAAGCGCGGCGCGTTGGCTCGCACATGAGCGGCTTCGTGGTGACGATACCCCTTCTGCAGAATACGCCGCCGTTGATCGAATTGTCGTGCGCCAAGAGGAAGAACTTCCACCCTGCGAGAGCGTCTGGCGCCGTGAAAGTGAACGACACGTTTCCATCCGCGTCGGTTTCGAGGTGCGGGAAGAAGAACGCCGTCTCGTCGAGGTTGCGGCGCGTCTGGTCCTTCGTAGGTTCATTGGCCTCGGAGACCTCAAAAACATCACAGTCGGCATTGTCCAAACGGGGCACTCGCGAATCGGCTGCCGCCGAAGCCTCATTGAAACGAACATCGTGAGACACGCCCTTTAAAGTGTTGCCTCCATCGGAACCAAAATCTCCAGCCTCGTTGCACCGGTCCAGAAACGGCTTTACCATAAACTTGCAGTAATTCCACGTCGGCCAGCTGATTCCTACTGTACTCCAATCGCGGAAATCGAAATCAAGACTATAAGCAATGCCAACGCCATTCTGCAACGCCGGTTCCCTGTACGGAGCAATCTGCGGCGTAAAGAAACGTGAGAATTCAAGCGACGGGAAATAAAAACCTTCTTCAATCGAATCAAGAGAAATGTCGTACATGAAGGCCAGCACTTCGGCAAAACCCGAAACCTTGAACTTCCAGGTCTCGTTTTTCCCCGAAGTCAGTCTGCTCGTCATGTGCTCCGCCGTAATCTTGAGGCATTTGCTCTCCCAGGGCACATATACGGTCTTGCAATTGCAGTAGATGCTGTTCTCCTTCACGAACAAAGTCTCTATCCGAATCAGTCCTCTGTGTTCGTCGCGAATCGGCAGCTCGTATAGCCATTTTGGACTCTCACCGCTCACCGCCCTGTCGAGAAGCGGCTTGCCGTTGCTCGTCACCTTCACGCGACAGTATCCATTTCCAGACCCGGTGCCCCAGTAGGCGCGCAGCGTCTCGCCCACCTTGACTTCGTCGGATTCAACGGCAAAGTATTCGGGAACGGCGATACCAAGCCCCTTTGCGGCAGGATCGAACACGAGAACCGTATCAACGTCCTTTACCGGCTTGCCGCCAGGATCGGTCGTTTCAAAGGCAATGCGATACGCACCTGCGCCAAGCTTCAGCGAACCTGTCCACCTATCCGCCTTGCTGGATGCAATGTCAAGCGAAAGCGCCTCTTCGCCGGATTCCCAAGTGGTACAGTCCCATGGTTTGAAGCGCTTGTCGTCACGATACAATCTCTGCATTCTTACCGGTCTCGGCGGCGCCTTGAGGCGAAACACCTTCAGCGTTCCCCTCACCGGAATCTTTTCGCCGGAAAGAGATTCGAGCTCAATTTCCACCGGCACAGGATCTGACACCGTGTCATATCCGCATCCCGCTCTTACCAACGCGCGGCATGCCACCGAGCCGATCTCGAACGATTCCGAAGCGGAATGCTCCTCGCCTGTATCGTCGGTGACCTCCACTTTGATCTCGAATTCAAAAGACGGGTCGCCTGCTCGATCAGCTTCACGCGAGGCTGCGGGGGTGAACGTGATCGTGAATACGCCGTTCTCGTCCGTCAAGGCCTTGCCCTTGGCGACATAATCCAGGTCATACTCGCTCGTCGAGCGTCCGTTTAGCCTGCACCACCATGCCGAGTATTTTGTCGAACGCTCCACGCTCCACTTCACCTTCGCATTCGTCACCGGGAGGCCTGAATACGTCG
>JAFUDL010000335.1 GCA_017459225.1 Kiritimatiellia bacterium | reverse complement strand
GTGGCCGCGCACATGAGCTGTTCGCGCCGGACAGCCGAGACTCGCTTCCTGCGGCTTGTCGGCCACACGATACAGACCGAGATACGCAACGTCCGCATGGCCAAGGCGATTGCGCTGCTCAGAAACCCGCGCCAGACGATCGAGGGCATCGCCCATCTATGCGGATACGACTCGGACTCCACCCTGCGCTACGCCTTCAAGGCGAAGACCGGCCTCTCCATGCGCGAGTGGCGCATCAAGAACGGAATCACGCGGCACTGAAAAGGCGGCGTTGCGATCAATCTGCCACAACGGTCTCCATGAGGAACACCTGATTGTCATGGGGACTGTCCCCACTCTTCATCGGGACGGGGTCTGTCACCATTGGATTCGGGGGGACTGTCCCCGTGCATCCAAGGGGCTTACTTGCAAGTTACGTGCCAATTACATAAAACTAGCCAATTGCAATCTCGCGCGAACATGGAATCCGGATAGGGCAGGCTTGGCGAAACCGCCATTTTCCTGCGAATTACGGCCCCAACGTCGATACCGCCCACTGCGTTTTGCAACTGGTTCTGCCATGATATCTCAAGCTAAATAGTATATATAAACTTATATCCATGATATATATAGAGCATATGTTCTCAACACATGCCGAGATACATTTAACGCAAACTCCTCATGTCATGGGGACTGTCCCCCCATGCGACGCTCTTCCGCGAAGAACGTCCGCGCATTGAGAGAAGACCCATGTGAGAACGATTCAGTCGTCCACCAGTCCCTCGCCGGACGCGACGGAGCGCGCCCCCCCCCCCTGAGAAAAAGCGTTTTCCCTCTTGCGCAAAAGGCGCGGATTTGACATAATTGGTGCGCTGAAACCTTCAGCCGCGCAGATGTGGTTTTGCGAGTTCCGTCAGGCCGCGCGGCCTGGCTTGCAGATGGCGCGGAAGAGAGATTTTGCAATCACCTCCTCCCGAAGAGGGGAGAAAGAGGGGCATGAGACGAATATCGCCACGATTTCCCGCGCGCGCTGCGCGGATCGTTTCCATGGCGGCGTTTGGCGCCATCTGCGCCGCAATGGGAGACGTGTCGTTTTCGGCGCGCACGATTCCGGCGACGGCGGGACTCTCTGCCGCCGTAAATGCCGTGCGCGAGGGCGACGTGTGGCGCGTGAGCGCAACGGCAAGGAACGACGGAGCCACCAACGTCACGTTCAAGCTCGTGCTGGCCGCCGAGCCGGGCTTCCCGGCGACGCGCTACCTGATTCCCGGCGTCAACTACAACGGAAACGGCTTCGTGCGGAAGATGTGGAACTCGCTGGACATCCCGACCGGGTGGGAAAAGGACGGCGAGCCATGGGTGTTCGCATACGACCGCTGCGGCATTCCGTCGTGTACCGTCTCCGAGAACGAACACGAGGTGTTCGCCCTCTTCGCCTCCGTGGAAAATCCCGCTTCGCACGAGAGCGCCTGTTCGCTCGAAAAGCTGGACAACGGCTCCTTCCGCCACCTCATCTACTGGCCCGTCACCGAGGCGCCCGTCTCCTACACGGACAAGCGCAAGTTCTCGCCGCGCTACGACACGTATCTCACGCTCAGGCCGAAGGAGACCTTCACGGCGCGCGCATTCGCCTGTCGCGGAACGCCGCCGTGGCGGAACTACGGCTTTGCCGCCGTCTTCCCGACTGCATGGAGGCTTCTCCGCCCCGACGTGCCTGCGCAGCTGCCGGTTTCGGAGGTGCTGCGGCTCGACAAGGCGTTCATGGACTGGGGCCGCCGCCGCGACAGGCATGGAAGCTGGTACCAGCCCTTTCTCAGCGACGTCATCGTGGGGCTCGGCAACCGCTGGCCGAAGAGCGTGACGAAAGGCGCCACGATCGCCGAACTGGAGAAGGACCTGTCGCGCAGCTGGTGGCTTGGCGACGCGCTGGAGAAGAGCAAGCGGCTCAAGCCGGGCGAGTATCTGCCGCACGCCGGCGGCGGCATTGGCTTCTGCGAGCAGAGTTTCCAGCTGGCCCGGCTTTCCGTCGAGTACGGTCTTCGCAACCACAGTTCGAACGACGTCGATTTCGGCCTTTCGGTGTTCCGCAGCTGGATCCGCGTTCGGCAACGGCCGAGCGGACACTTTGCGCAGCCGAACCCGAAGCGTCGCAGGCAGGATGCCTCGTCCGTGGGATGGGGCATCGCCGAGCTTGCGCGCCTTGCGACGCTCCTTAGGGCGCACGGCCTCGACGCAGCCGAGTTCGAGAGGTCGGCGGACGCCCTTGCGCGCGCCGTCGTCCGCACCCAGCGGGCGGACGGCAACCTCGGCGCTGCGTGGGACATCGACACCGGCAAGGTGACCGAGTGGAGCGGCGACAGCGGCGGATTCGTCCTGATGGGCCTTGTGCGCCACTGGCTGCGCACGCGCGACGACGCGGTGCGCCTTGCGATAGACAAGGCGTTCGCCTACTACTACGGCCGCGACATCGACAGCTTCGAATGCAAGGGCGGCGCAATGGACTGCGCGAGCATCGACCGCGAGGGCATCCACCCGTTCTTCGCTGCGGCCGTGGCGATGTACGCCGACACGGGCGACGAGCGCTTTCGCACGTACGCGCGGAAGGCGGGATGGTACTTCCTCTCGTGGCTCTACTGCCACAACGGCATATACGGGCCTGAGACGGACTTCGCAAAATACGACTGGAAGCCCGCCGGCTCGACCATCATCGGCACGGAGCATGCGGCGCTGGACGACTACGGCTGCGCGATGGTGGCCGACCTGACGGCGTTCTCCCGGCTGGACGGCAATCCGCTCTGGCGGGATGTCGCCGCGCTGATCTGGCGCAACGCCACGCAGGGTTTCCCCACAGAGACGCGCAAGGTGTGGCTCGGGCTCGAGCGGCCGCTGGGCGCAAAGAACGAGGCGTATTTCCAGACGCGCTGGAGCAAGTACCGTACGGGCGAGCGCAAACGGGGACACCTGAACTCGCACTGCACGTCCTGGGCCGCCGCCCACCGCGCCACGGCGATCTACGACCTTTCGGCGGAAGACCTTCTGTGGCTGGAGCGCGTGACGCGTCCCGCCCGCCGGGCAGAATCGCAGACGGCGCGTTAGGAAAAGTTCATGGGGCTGTTCCTGCGGACGCCTTTACTCTGGGCGCATGTACCTCGACGCCGACGATCTGGTTGGCCCGCGGCTCGATACCGCGCGCCCCTGCCACCACCGGCACGTCGCGTACGTCTTTTCGACAATTCGATAGACTGACGTGCTCATCCTGCTTTCCTCTCAATCGTCGCCCAACGAATCATCCTTCTTACATCTCATCTCTGCTGATGTCCCTGCGAGGACTGTCCCCTCATGATTTCAAGAAATACGCATGAAACAGGCGAAGTGTGACAGCAAAACCGTCTGCGGCAGATTTTTTCAACGGCGCGCTAAGATCAACGCGCCGTGCCAATTCGGACTGACGACCTTCGTGTGCAGAAAATAAGCAAACCTCGTTAGCTTATTTGGACAAACTTGTCCGAATAAGAAAAAAAGTGCCGTTCACTTTTCTTATTTCATGAATCCCTTGATGCCAAGCTGATAGGCAAACAGCGCAGTTGGGATGAAAACAAGCTCCACTTCTCCAAGGAGCCTAACACCCTGTTGCGTGCGGGAAGTCACGAACAATGTCTTAAGTCCGTTTCTTTTCATGAACGATGTCGCCTCGCGTAATTCGGCCGGATGATCGAAAGGTCCGTCCGACCACTTGACCTCAAACGCCGCATCCGGACGTTGAGTCCCTGAGGCAATCCGTACAAAATCTATCTCTCCCTGCGTCTTGCCGTTCTTCCAGTTTGCATAACGCCAGCCGCGCATTTCGTCGCCAATACCAAACTGGGCTGCAATCGCAGTCTCTACCACATAACCAAGGTAGGGGTCGTCCGCTTTGAAGACGGGCTGAAACATGGAAGCGCGAAGTGATGTGTTGGTGAGATATATCTTGAACTGGGTCGCACGACGCAACGTAAGGGAATTAATGTCGATGCGATTGTGCTTTACCACGAGAAATGCGTCTTCGAGGTATCTCAGGAAATTCAATATAGTATGCTTGGAAAGCCCAGAACCCTGAGACAAAGTCTCATAAGACTGCACCATGCCGGAATGGAACGCCAGATAAGAAAAGAACGCCTCAAGATCCCTGACGTCATCAACGTGGTAAAGACTCGGCAAATCGCGAAGCAGCACCTTGTCCACGATGTCGCGCTGGATGAACTGGCGTGGGTTGCCCCGCACCACATCATTCAGCACAAGTTCGGGGTAACCGCCGAAGTTGATGTAGTCCAGAAACAGGGCGTTGACCCGTTCAAGGGAATCGACCTGAGGCACTTCCACCCTGCCGACAGATGCCGTCTCCAGAGTCGCAGTTCCAAATTCCGACTCCTTTCTGCAGAGATAAACATACTCGCCAAAAGAAAGGGGCGATAAATTCAGATTGGTGAAACGGCCCGCACCGCTTTCCATCGTTCCGCGGACAAGGACAGATGCCGCTGATCCCGACGCAACAAACCGAATGTTGGGGTACGAATCCGAGAGCGTCTTGAGCGATGTCTCCCATCCCTTTGCGTACTGTATTTCGTCAAAAAAAACGAACAACCTGTCTTTTCTGCAATTTACTTCAGAAATCTGACAGGTTTCGTGCAGAATCTCCTCCAAATCGCATCCATGATAGACAGGAACATCGATAGGAAGAAAAAATATGTGCGAAGCGGGAACAACGCCTTCTGCAAGCAATCGGTCTATGGCATGCTGTATAAGCCACGTCTTTCCCACACGACGAGGCCCCATCAGGACAATCGCGCGCCGCAACCCCTCGATGTTCACGTACCGATAAAACTCATCAAGAAAAAGCCGTGGTCTGGTACCATGAAACTCCATGGCAACCTGACCGTCTTCCCACCAAGGGTTGTCCAGTTTAACTCGATTCGCAAACATCTCTCTTGAAAACATACTGATTCTCCTTGAAACGAAGTATAGGATATCATATTATCCCTCCCATCGCAACTAAATAAGAAAACGCACGTTAGCTTATTTGAACAAACTTGTCCGAATAAGAAAAAAGTGTCGTTCGCTTTTCTTATTTCATGAACTATTGCTCCGGCAATTAAATATTATGAGCCACAAAGTCCACAAAGACAGGCGGTCGCGGGCGTGCGCGGCTGGCCGTTTAGAGCCATACACGGCGCGGGCCCCGCCTCAACCTTCACGTAGTACGGCTGGTAGCCCCGCATCTCGATACCGCGCGCCCCTTGCCACCACCGACACGTCGCACATTTCTTTTCCGTTACTCGATAGACTGATGTGCTCATTGTTCACTCTTCTGATGTAATTGCAAAACACGGTCGACACGGAGGTCGGCCCTCCCGTAGTTGCACAAAAAACGGGCATAATACGTATTTTGGGAGGGCCGGGCTCTGTCCCGGCCAGAATCGCAGAGGTTTTGCCTCTTCTTTAAACATGCGGGGGACAGTCCCCAATCGGTTCGTCAAGCGCAAGTCCACCACCGTGGTAAAGCGGAACGACACGAAGGTGGCCGCAGCCATCGAGTTCATACGCCTGCACGCGGCCGAGGGGATTGGCGTGGGCGACGTGGCCGCGCACATGTGCTGTTCGCGCCGGACAGCCGAGACTCGTTTCCTGCGGCTTGTCGGCCACACGATACAGACCGAGATACGCAACGTCCGCATGGCCAAGGCGATTGCGCTGCTCAGAAACCCACGCCAGACGATCGAGGGCATCGCCCATCTCTGCGGATACGACTCGGACTCCACCCTGCGCTACGCCTTCAAGGCGAAGACTGGGCTCTCCATGCGCGAGTGGCGCATCAAGAACGAAATCACGCGGCACTGAAAAGGCGGCGTTGCGATCAATCTGCCACAACGGTCTCCATGAGGAACACCTTGTCGCCCACGCGCACGCGCGGGCATGGAAACGTGGCCCAAGTGCCGCGCTCCGCGCGCTCAAGAGTCTCGTCATCACGCCGCAGCGACTCGATCTTTAGGTCCACGACGCCAGTCGTAGCGCCATGCACCTGCACATGGTCGCCCACCGCGAGCGCGCGGTCCTGTATCTGCACCTGCGCGACTCCGGCCTTGGCGAAGTAGTCGATCACCACGCCCGAATGGCGCTTCACCTCGGTGGCGAGGGAGTCCTCCTTGTCTGTGTACTGGTCCGCGCCAGGGCGGCCGAAGAAGAGTCCAACGCCAAGTTCGCGGTGGAACACCTTCTTTGTGTCCTCCACGAGACGCGATGCGAGCTCCTGCGTGAACG
>JAFUDL010000035.1 GCA_017459225.1 Kiritimatiellia bacterium | reverse complement strand
CAGCCCAATCCTCTGTCCTCTGTCTTTTGTCTTCTGTCCTCCGCTCACCCCGCTGGCGTTCGGCATTCAAGGCAGAGCGCCAGCAACGCGAGCGAACAAGTGGAACACTCTGGGAGAACGGGCTTCCAGCCCGTTCCCGGATACGTGTACAAATCACCAAGTCCGGCAAGCATCACAGTCTTGCCCGAGCCTTCAACGCCAACTATTGCAACCTTTTTCATCTATGCGCAGTTCCATTTTCCTTGGATGACGAATTGCCTTTCTGCACAACAGGAGTTGGCTGCTTCGCAGCGGATGCCTGCGGCTTCGAATTGGACGCGGACGGTGTTGGCTTCGGCTTTCCAACAGGCGCAGCCTGAACCGGCGTTTGCACAGGCGGCTTCACAGCCGGCGCGGATTTCTGCACTGGCTTCGCGGAGGCGTTTGTTCCAGTGTTTTTTGCAGATGGTGGAACATTTTCCACCGACTTTGTCGCGTTAGTTGCAGCCAAAGCACTGGACTTTGCTGCTATGGACTTCTTGTTTGTGTCGGCAATAGGCTTGCTTGTAGCGGTAGTCACCTTGTCTGTCGCCGTTGTTATGGCGTTCGTAGGAACAGCCGCCTTGACTGCTACATTCGTCTTAGATGTCTCAGCGGCCACTGAAACTGCAGTGTTTGACGGTATAGTGGCGATTACGACGGACACGTTGTTTGTTGAATCTGGCTTATCGCTGGAAGTTGCCTGTCCATTCTTCTTTCGTGCGATTATCCCCAGCGTGATGGCTGTGATGGCGCCGATGAGCGCAAACATCGCCAACGAAGCACCTAACCAAAGTACCCAATTCGGCTGCGGGCGCGCGGGACGCGCGCCCCTACCATCGGTGGCGGAAGTTGGCGGATCTGGCACGCTGCATTGCGGCGCGCTCGGCGAGTGCGCCATACCATCGAAGGCAGCGTCTTCGGCTGGAGTCTGCTGGAGTTCTATCGTATTCTGCTCGACGGCGTAGCTGGGATTCTCGGCGGGACCGGTGATGCGCACGTCCAAAGTCCTTGCGTCAAGATTCTTCAGCCAATCCGGAACAGATGCGGAATCGGCCTCCGGCACTTCGAGCGCAACGGGGAACGGCTTCATCGGCCCGGCGAACTCGGGAAGCGCAAAGAGCGTTGCGGGATCGATCTTCGCGGCGTCGGCGAACGGAACCGCGCCAAGAACGCAATAGAGCGCATCGCGTCCGCAGAAGTCGATCTTCTTCGCCACATGGTAGCGGTAGAACACCACGCGGCCGTCCACCTTCAACACGCCGCCGAACGGGAAGTCGGCCGCATCCGCCGATGGGAATCTGCCAATAGCCTTCTTGAACTTCCCAAGATCCTCAGCCGTCAACGCCGTGCCGGGCTGCCAGGAGTACCCTTCCTGCGCTGTGTAGACTGCAAGATTCATCTTCATGACATGCATTCTCCTTTTCAACCGACGCTTTGCCTGAGCGCATGCAAAACGGCATCGTTGTCATTCGGCAGGCTGCTGCGCAGTTCAACAAGACGATCCGTCGCGAGGAATATATCCTCCGCCCTCATCTGCGCCGTCTTTACGTGATTCCTGATCTCTTTGAAAAACCGTACGAGCGCGGCAGGATCGGCGCACGACAGATCGGCCGTCAGGTCGCGCAGTGCATTCTGTCGATCACGAAGCCATTCGGCCTGAACGGGATTCGCTTTTTCGCATCTCAATGCGCTCTGCGCGAGCATCTGGCGATAGACCGAGAAAGGACGCTCAAGGCACTTCAGCTCCTCTGGCGTTGGTTTCTTTACTTTCGGCTTTCCTCCGTCGTCTTCGTCGTCACCGTCAATGCCAATCGTGTAATCGGGATCTACCAGTCTGAGGCAGGTGGATGGCCTATCCTGCGGCATCATCTTAAGGCCCTTCATCACACTTCTCGCGAACGCAGTGTTCGACGGAATCGGCGTTGGTTTCACATCCATCTCCCATCCACGCGGATACGGCACATCGCCCATCACGCACTCATAGGCCGTCACCGCAAGCGAATATACGTCCATGCTTGCACAAGGCTTATGCCCGGCCATCTTCTGCTCTGGTGACATGTACAGCGGAGTTCCGCGCACGTTCCAGAATTCCGTCAGTCTAGAGCCATCGTATCCGCTACCCGCAATGCCAAAGTCAAGAAGACACGTTCTGATCACCTTCGCGCCGATTCTCTTCGGCTCTTTGCGCACGATGATGTTCTGCGGCTTCACATCGCGGTGGTATATGCCCTTGCCATGCGCGTAGTCCAGCGCCTCTGCGATTGGCCGCAGCAGCTCGCGAGTCTCGGCCTCGCTGATCTTCTCGTCCTTCTGTTCGGCACGATACTTGTCGAGCGAAACGCCCTCAACGTACTCCATCGCGAGAATCGGCACTTTCCCCTGCAGTTTGCATTCATAGCATTCCACAATGCGTTCATCGCGAAGATTCGAGAGCGTGTTGGCCTCCTTGATGAACTCGGCAAGCGCGTTTTCGTCGTCAGCATTATCGCAGTGCAGCACCTTGAGGACCACGCGGCTACGCGTAGCCAGAACGTCCCCTATGCTTTCGGCGAGGAACAGCTTTCCCTGTCCGCCGGCACCAAGTTCCTTCTCGATGCGGTAACGGCCGAACACCACCGCGCCTGGCTTGAGGTCGGCCACCGTCGTCTTCTCTGAATCAACAGGCGGTTCGGACACCTCGCGCCCGTTCACAATCAACCATTCCGGCAGAGCGTCGCTCGCGTATTTCCCATCCAGAAGCGCACCCAGATCCTTCGCCGTCACGTTCTCTCCGGGCTTCGTGATGTTGGTCCGCAGCCATTCGGGAAGCGCTACGCTCAGCCTGTCTATTTTTGCCGTAGCCTTGACGCGCCCGCCTTCCTTCAATCCGAACTCAAGCTGGAACTGCAGCGGCTTGATGTAGAACATCTCCGCCCGCCTCTTCCTCATTTTCGCACAAGACTCCTTGACCGTGTCACGGCAGGGGTAGAGACGCTGCACGCGCGAACGCCCCGCCTCGGTGACGGCCAAGTCGCCGCACTCGAACACATCCTCGGGATGCAACTCTCCGTCGAGCTTGATGCCATCGAAGTCGCGACTCGCGGCGGACATCCTCTTGAGGACCGTCTCTGCGTTCACCGGCGTGCCCTTTCTGCCCAAGAACCTGTACAACACATCTAGGAATCCCATCACTCCGTCCTTTCCAGATTCTATCGTCCAAAGACGCAGAACCATATGATCAGCACAATCGCCACCACCGCAAAACACACAACAGGAATCACAAACTTGCGCACAATCGACGGCTCCGGCGAGCCAAGCTTGATGTGGATGCGCTCCTCTGGCGTCTCTTTTCCCTCGGCACGCGGCAGCTCCTCCACACAGTGACGCCCCTCCTGCTGCATCTTGTAGAACACCTTCACGACAAAGTCGCATGGAATCATCGGCAGTTCGTCCATCACCCTGCGCACAGTGAGATACCCGCCGCCCATCACCGAGCCGTCAGGAAGCAAGAGACTATTCACGCAGTCGCGCACGCGCTTCTCCACCTTGTCGAACATCTCGGGCACCATCGCGTAAGACACTTCGCGGTAGGACTGCACATCTCCCGACTTGATGATGCGCAGTCCGTTCTCTGGCTGCTGATGCGGCGCAGCGAGCATGCGAAACGCCACGTTCCCACACGGCATGTCCTCCGCATTCGGCTCCATTCCCTCCGGCCACTGCGTGGACGCTCCTACCACGAGCGCGGCACGTGGCTGTTCACTTGCTGCGGCACGCCCGCTTTCCTGATACCATTTGCGGATTTCGAACTTCGACTTGCGGTATCCGCCATCCGTCGACTCGTCCGCAAAGCAGGCGAACACCCTGAACATGGCACTCGCGCCCGATCCGGGATCATCCGGCAGAAGGTCGTAGCAGCGTACGTTGGGCGGGCAACATGAATCGCCCCGCGTGATGCATCTGAAGCCTCTCACGCGGTCTCCGCACGCTCCCACGCGTTCGCCCTTCGCGGCAAGCCGCTGGAGATTGTGCTCTATCGCGCCGAAGAAATCGTCCTGCGTCATCACGCAATCCTCATTAGTCGGCGGGAGAAGGCGGACGGCACAGCTGCGCGTACGAGAGCATGAACATGTCATACCCGAACGACGCCGCCAGCGCTACGAGAAACACTGCTAGCGAGAAGAACGAGTCGCTCGCCCCCAGAAAGGCGCGTATCACGATCCCGTCCAGCACCAGAAGCGCGATCAACGCCGAGGCGGCGGCGATGTTGGAATCCTTGCTCATCGCCATCTTGAGGAACGGGAATGCAACGATGGGGAAGGCCACCACGCACAGCACGAGCAGGCATACGCGCGTGGTCAGCGAGAACCTTCCGCCTTCTGGCGGCGGCAGCGAAGGCTTGGCCTCCGAGGCAGCCTCCGTACCCCCCGCCACGACCAGAGGGATATTCACCACGTCGCCCTTGGCGATCCGCACGAACTTCAGCAGTCCCTTGAGAACGGCAGAGTTATTCGTCGTCTCGAACTGATCGAGATTGCCGATGATCACGGCGTCCAGCCCATTCTCCTTCCCGTACTCCCGAGCCTTCTCCACGTCGTACACGCTGGGGTTGCGGAAGTTCAAGAGGTTGCGGACCTTCTCCAAAGGCGGCGTGCCGTCAAGGTCGAGCCATCCGCCCTCCATCAGCCGCCTGCGCAAGGTCAGCGTGACGAAGTCCGTTGGATCGTTCGCGAGGTGAAGCACCGCGGCACGGCGCACATCCCCCTGCTCGGCGCGTATGCGGGTCACCGCGTGCTCCACGGCCGAACGCGCCACATGCTGGCGGGCGGAGTCGCACGACGGCTTCTCCGGACCCAGCCACCACCAGACACCCAGGATGCAAAGCGCCAATATCGCAGGCGCCACCACGCGGCGCATCAGCTCAAAGCCAACGCCAAACGAAAAACCATGAAACAAACCTCCGAATCTCATGTCATTCTCCTTTCTTGTCAGATCGCAAGATCTTCCATGCGTATCTCCTGAAGCGACGCGCGGTCTGTGCAGTTCGACGACGCCAGGCGAACGGCCTGCCGCTCGAGCGTGCGTTCGAACGCATTGCGAACGAAGCGTCCATTTCCGAAATGCTCGTCAGCTCCCGCGCGCGCAGCCGCCATGCGGCGGGCGATCTCGTTACGCGTCTCGGGCGAGCAGGCGTACTCGTTCTTCCGCATCAGTCCATCGAATATCGCCGCCAGCTCCTCGGCCGAATAGTCGGGAAACTCGATGAAGCGATTGAAACGCGAACTGAGGCCAGGGTTGGACTCGAGAAACTCGCGCATCTCACCGGTATACCCGGCAACGATGACTGCGAGTCTGTCGCGGTCGTCCTCCATCCTCTTCAGCAGCTGGTTGATCGCCTCCTGGCCAAAATCGTTCCCGCCGCCACGAGAGAGTGTGTACGCCTCATCGATGAAGAGAACGCCGTCCAGCGCCTCATCCACCTTCGCATCCACCTTCGGCGCAGTGTGGCCGATGTACTGACCCACCAGGCCAGCGCGGTCGGTCTCGACGAGATGGCCCTTCTTTAGAACGCCCAGCTCGCGGTAGATACCGGCCACAAGGCGCGCGACGGTCGTCTTGCCAGTGCCGGGATTGCCGGTGAACACGCAGTGCAGCGAAAGGCCGTTCGACTTCAGCCCCTCGCGCATGCGCGCAGCCTGGATCTTCAGGAAGTCGGCAAGCTTCGATATCTCCGCCTTCACGGGCACGAGCCCCACGAGATCGTTTAAATCCTTCATCAGCTCTGCAAGGCTCTTCTTGGGAGGCTCGCCTGCCGGCGCCTGCGGCCCCTTCGGCTTCTGCGGCGCTGCGCCAGGCGAGGCTGGCACGTTCCCCGCATTTCCAAGACGTTCGGCCTCGGCCAGATAGCCGGCCGACCTCTTCTTCCACGCCTCGCGGATCGAGCCCGCCGTGCGCGCGGCAATCGCCTCCACGGCCCGCGACGCCTCGCGGCAGAACGCGGCCGCCTGGACATTGTTTCCCGCCGCGATCGCCTTCTTTATCTGCGCATCAAGCGAATTGACGCGGTCGATGTAGAAATCGCCCATGATGCCACCCCTATACGGCGGATGGCCCGGGAGCGGCGGAACCGGCGCCGGCGGGCGCCGCGCCCGTCTCGGCGGCCACCTCGCCACGAGCCTGCTCCATCATCTCTTCGATCGATGCGTCGCCGGCCTCGTCGGAAGCCTCGCCCGCCTTCAGGCTGTCCTTCTCCCACTTTCTCGCCATCGCCTTGTTCATCTCGCTGATTGTGGACTCTATGTCCTCCATCGAATCGAGTCCGTTCTCGAACAGATCGGCGTT
>JAFUDL010000034.1 GCA_017459225.1 Kiritimatiellia bacterium | reverse complement strand
TATTCACTATTCACTATTCGTTATTAATTTCTCAATTTTCCCCCTTGTCCAAACAACGCAGATTTAGTATAATACGCATCTGATTTTTTTGGAAAGGCCAGAGACATGAAAGAAGGAATACATCCCAAGTACGGCGACGCCACCATCACGTGCGCGTGCGGCAACGTCATTCACACGCGCTCCACGAAGCCGGAGATGCAGGTGAACACCTGCTCCGCCTGCCACCCGTATTACACGGGCCAGAAGACGATGGTCGATACCGAAGGCCGCGTCGACATGTTCAAGAAGCGCTACGCCAAGTTCGCGAAGTAAGGCGTTTCGAGGAGGCATGCGTCAGGAGCGACGGCGGGCACCTTCAGCGTGTTCGGCCGCGCTCTTGTTTTTTGAGGCATGCCCATGGTGAGGGATCATGGTCGAGAAGAGCCAGATTAAGGGAGTGCTGGATCGCCTGAGCGCCGTTGAGGCGGCGATGGGCGACCCGGCGGTGCTTGCCGACGCAAAGCGCTATCGCGAGACGGTGCGCGAGCACACTGCGCTCAGGAAGCTCGAGGCGGCGGCGAAGCGCTACTTCAAGCTGCTCGACGACATCGAGGGAAACGAGTCCCTGCTTGAAGACCCCGACTTTGCCGAGGAGGCGAAGAGCGAAATCGAGCGGCTGAAGGCGGAGGTGCCTGCTGCCGAGCGTGCGGTGCTGGCAGGCCTACTTCCTCCAGATCCCCTTGAAGGACGCAACGCCGTCTTCGAAGTGCGTGCCGGAACTGGCGGCGACGAGGCGGCGCTCTTCGCAGGCGATCTGTTCCGCATGTACTCTCGCTACTGCGAGACGAAGGGCTGGAAGGTTCATGTGATGAGCGCCTCGCAGACTTCTCTCGACGGCTACAAGGAAGTTCTCTTCACCGTCGAAGGCGAAGGCGCGTACGGTACGTTCCGTTTTGAAAGCGGCGGACATCGCGTGCAGCGCGTGCCGGTGACCGAAGCCCAGGGCCGCATCCACACCTCTGCCGCCACGGTGATCGTGTTCCCCGAAGCGGACGAGACCGACGACGACATTGAAATCCCCGAGAAGGACCTCCGCATCGACATCTTCTGCGCAGGCGGCCATGGCGGCCAGGGCGTAAACACCACCTACTCCGCAATCCGCATGACCCACCTGCCCACAGGCCTTGTCGCCCAGTGCCAGGACGAGCGTAGCCAGCAGCGCAACAAGGAAAAGTGCCTCGCCACCCTCAAGGCGCGCATCCTCGACCAGCGCCGCCGCGAGGAAGAGGCCAAGGCCGGCGCTTCACGCCTCTCCCTGCGCGGCAGCGGCGACCGCTCGGAACGTATCCGCACATACAACTTCCCCCAGAATCGCCTTACCGACCACCGCGTGGACCTCACGCTGTATTCGCTAGACCGCATCGTCGAGGGCGATCTTGATCCCGTGCTTTCCGCCCTCCACGAAAAAGACCTCACCGACCGCATATCCACGGCGCTCGGAAAGGCGAGTTGATCAATTTTGGTGCCACGATGGCACATGGCACACCAAAGGTGACACGATGTCACATGGTGGACATGCGAAGGGGGCCTTATGGCATTGGCACGGGGATTGCTATACAATGAGTGTTGGGAAAAAATGAAAGGAAGTTGCAATATGAACACACTCATGATCATCAATCCTTGGAGCATCCTGGACGAGCTCTTCGATGCTAACAGCCGCACGTTTCGTAATATGCAGGCGCGCGTTGCCGGGCGGTTTCCGCCTGTAAACGTCTATTTGGACGATCATGCGGTTATGGTGGACGTTGAGCTGCCGGGACGTACGGCGAAGGACGTTTCGCTCTCTCTGGAGCCGCAGGCCGTTGTAATTGCCGACAAGCCGGCGATTTCGGCGGACGGCGAGCCCAAGAGCGCCGAGACGCCCGCGCCGAAGTGGTCGCGCCGTCTTGACCTGCCGTTCCGCGTGGACGCCGACAAGGCGAACGCAAAATTCGAAAACGGAATCCTGCGCATCGTTCTGCCGAAGGCCGACGCGCCGGACGTGCGCCGCATCGCGATTGCGGGCTGAGGCGCATGACAGACAGAAAACTTAATACAGGAAGGAGCATAAGACATGAACGAACCTAAATACATTGTTCCGAGCGCGTCCATGAAGGAGCGTCCGGAGGATTTCGAGCTGACGTTCGAGATTCCTGGCGTGGGCAAGGGCGAGACCGAGCTGCACGTGGAGAACCGCACGCTCGTGCTGAAGACGCATTCGACGTACCAGAACCCGGCTGGGTTCAAGGAGGTTGCTTGCGAGTTCGAGAGGCATGACTACGCGATCAGCGTGGACCTGCCGGAGACGGCGGATCCCGCCACCGTGGCGGCGTCGCTGGAGAACGGCATTCTGCACGTGACGGTGAAGAAACGTCCTGAGACCCAGGCGCGCAAGATCGAGATATCGTAAGGTCTGCGTGCCCACGTGAAGCTGCTGAGGCTATTCTGGGAGTTTTTCAAGATCTCGCTCCTTGTAGTGGGCGGGGGATACGCCATCATCGTCGTGGCCGACGAGGTGTTCGGCCGCAAGCGGCGCATGCTGGCTGAAGGCGAGGTGCTGGAGCATCTGCCGATCTTCCAGATGGTTCCCGGGCTGATAGCCGGCAACACGGCCATCTACGTGGGGCTGAAGATAGCGGGCCGGACGGGGGCGGCTGTGGCGCTTTTGGGCGCTGCGCTGCCCTCGTTTCTTATTTTTCTCGCGGTTTCGTGTGGATACTCGTTCCTGCCCGTCGAGAATTCCTATGTGGCGGGCGCGCTGATGGGGCTGCGCGCGGCGCTCACTGGCGTTGTGGTGGGTACGATCGTGAAGGGGTGGCGCTCGGGCGTGAAGGGGGCGTATGGATATGCCACTGTGGCGGCGGCGTGTCTATTGGTCTCGGTTCTTCACTGGAACGTGGCTCTGGTGATGTTGCTTGCCATGTGCGCGGGAGTCGTGTGGAAGTTCTGCGGCGGCGCTACGCCTGCCGTGATGGCGGGCGGCGCGGGGGTGGCCGTTGAGCCGCTTTCGCGCCGTGCGCGCGTGTGGGCCGTTCTGGGAGGCGCGGCGGCGCTTGCGCTTGTGACGGTCTTTCTTGGAACCGTGTTCTGGACCTTCGTGAAGTTCGGCTGCCTTGGCTTTGGCGGCGGGTTTGTGCTTGTGCCGCTCTATCTGCAGACGTTTGTGGGCGAAGCCGCGCAGCTGCTGCAGATTCCGGCGGAGGAGTTCTCGAACCTGATGGCCCTAACGCAGGCGACGCCTGGACCTGTGAGCGTGAACGCCGCGACTTTCTTCGGGTACAGGATGGCCGGCGTCGCTGGGGCGGCGGTTGCCACGACCGCGCTTCTGCTGCCGTCGTATTTTCTGCTTACGGCCGCGTTGGCCGGGATTGAGCGGTGGAAGACGAGCCGCTTCGTGCAGGGGCTTCTATGGGGCGTTAGGCCCGCCACGAACGCGCTGATGATACATGCCGCGATCGTGTTCGCCGGCATGAGCGTGTGGCATGGCGGCTTCCAGCCGTTCGCTTGCGCGCTTGCGGTCTTCGCGGCCGCTGCTCTTCTCACGCGCCGTCTCTCCGTGATGGTGACGATTTTCCTATGCGCTGCGTTTGGCGCCGCCTTCGCCGCTCTCTAGGCGCTTGCAAATAGTAGGGAGAGTCCCCTCCCTTAAATGGGAAAGCGGCACGGCGCGGTCAAGGAAGGGATTTTGGGAATATCTGAAAAATTGATTTTGCCTTGCCATGCCAAATGGGCTCTGCTATACTCTTGGCGTTGTCCTCTTTGGAGTGTTTTTGCAGTTATGCGTTTTTTCAGGACGGGTGGCTTGAACCGCAGACGCTACGAAGAAGAGGTTTCTGAAAAGTCAGATTCCATGAGGTTACCAATGAATGCAAAGAGAAAAACATCTGCCATGCTGGCACTTCTCATGGCGCTCGGCGTGACGAACGTAGTGCGCGGCGATGACTTCGAGACGATTCGAAGATTTCCGAAGCCGACGCCTTTGCCTGCTTCGACGACACGCGTTGGAACAGACAAGGATGTTGCGCACAATGCCCTGCATCATAAATTTTCGGACATGGTGGGCAAGCCCGACAGGAAGGGCTCGATACACTTCAACGGCCATCCTGCCGAGATCGCCGCCTTGACGTTGGACATGCTGGGCCTTATGAACGGCTATCCCGACGGCACGTTCAGGCCGGACCGCACAATCACAAGAGCCGAGTTCGCGGCAGTCGTGTCACGCGCGTTCAAGTTCGCAGGCAGTCCTGCGGCGGCGGCGTTTTCCGATCCTGATGGCCCCCTAATGGAGACAGAGGCAGTGAAGATGGTTGTTGCGGCGCTAGGCTATGCCGACGACGCTGCGGCGAAAGGCGGCTATCCCAGGGGATATATGCGGGTGGGAAACGAAAAATACATCTCCAGGGGCCTGAACGTGCACATCGGCGAGCAGGCAACGAGAGGCCTGGCTGCGCAGATCATGTTCTACGCCCTGGGCTCGCAGATAAAGGGCACAGGCAAAACACTGTACAACATGCACTCGGGGAAGGCCGGCGAAAGAATCGGCAGGGAATTCATAGACGCCATGCTTCAGGACTACTACTACTACCGCGAAGAAGCGCTTGAGGCAATGATGATGGCGGGCATCACCCCGCTCCGCGTGTTCGACTCGATGCTTGACGTGCTGCTGAAGAGCGCGAACAAGGAAGAAAGGATCCGAGCCATAAGGGCGCTTTCCGAATTCATGATTTTCGACTTGCGGGAACACCAGATCGGCAAGACGGACAAGGCCTACATGGAACTTGTGTACGGGCGCTTGAATCTGCTCTCCGCCGGCAACATGGCAGTCATTGCGAACAATCCCTGCGAAGACGAAGACGTGCGGCTGTACGCCTTGCGCGCGTTGTACCTGCTGGACAGGGAGGATCTCGCGGAGAAGAACTCTTGGACCCTTGCCTTCAAGACAAAGGCGATGAAGGTCACGCGCCATCTGCTCAACAAGGCGCAGGACATACTTGAAATGACAGACGACGAGGCATCCGTCAACGCGCTTGTGAATGCGCTTTCAAGTTCCGACGCGGAGGTGGTGTTGAGGGCGATTGACACCTTGGGGAGAAAGGGCCGCAACCCAAATCTGGCGGGAAGGGCAAAGGCCGCAGTCCCCGCGCTTCAGAAGCTGCTTGACCACGGCAATCCGCGCATTGCTGAGCGGGCATGCGTCGCCATAAGGGATCTTGGCGGCAAGCCGCGTAAAATTGTCACGCCGGTTCTCGCCCCATACGGCGGTAGCAAACAGGACGTCGTCACGATCATTGACGGCGCAGAATACAAGTATGGCGATCCAATTCCGTCGAACAAGGTAGTGACGATAAGCAACGGCAACATCGTCTTGATGTTCGACGCAGGCGACAGAAACTCGTGGGCCGGCGTCAAGAAGATGGCGACCTTCGACGACGACAGGAACCTCCTGAAAGGCTATGGCTTCATCACGTGGAATTCAGGCGCGTTCGGCAGAATCATAGAGCATGACGGCAGAAGAAGCCGCGGTCTGAAGACTGCAAACGCCGACTATGCCGAATATGCATACAAGTATTCTCCGACTGATCGTTTCCCATACTCCTTGGAGGTCGTGTACAGAGTGCCGAGAGGCGAAAGCGGATTCTACCTGTACTATACGGTCGACAAGGCGGAAGGCACGGCATCGTGTTCGCACTTGTACTGCGCGCCCATGTTCAGGAAGAGTGCGGAGGTGTGGGAATATCAGATAGAGCATGACAAGCTACAGTTCAACAGCAGGGTCGTAGAGGACTCGCGGCCGATAGACACGGAATACGGAAGAAAGGACATCTACCAGTCTGTCTACCGCAACCAGAACGGCGAGCTCAACGCCAAGCACGAGCGTAATCCATACCAGCTGGACGCGTCCATAAGCGGCAGCGCGAACGACCGGCTGGGCATGTGGATTCTGACAGTGTCTAAAGACTCGCTGTGCAAGCTCCTCAAGAACGACAACGGCATGTTCGAGGGCGAATACTTCACATGGTCGGAGCGTCCTGTTCCGGAAGGCAGGTATCACAAGATGTACGGTCCGGTCATGGTCTATTTCAACAGGGGCGCCACTCTCATGGAAAAGTACGAGGACGCCAAGAGCAAGCTTGCCTTCGAGCAGGCGCGGTGGCCGTACGCCTGGGTTGAAGACGCCCACTACTTCGAACGCGGTTCGATATGCGGCAAAGTGGAGATGTTCGACGGCTCGTCCCCAAAGGGCGCCTATGTGGTAGTCAATG
>JAFUDL010000334.1 GCA_017459225.1 Kiritimatiellia bacterium | reverse complement strand
CTGGAGAAGCGCGGAATCAAGTTCGTCTGCACAGAGTCTGTTACCGCAAAGGTCGGTCCGGAAAAGCCGAAACAGGATGCGCCGCTGATTCCCTGTCCCGGCAGCGGCACGATGACGACCGCGTGGGATGTCCTGACAAATGTTTGTGAATCAGTCGGCTGCACGTTTGAGGTAGTACATGGGGTTGTGGAGATAGGGGAATGACGGCTCGCGCGTCAAGTTCACCGCCGCCCCGCGCATCGGCATCGCCTACGCCTCCAAGCGCGACCAAAACCGCAAGTGGCGTTTTACGCTTATATAGTTTTCCCGTTCGGGATAAAAACGTTGTAAGGATGTGCCGTTCAAGGTATTCTTCCCCGTTCCGGTTAATTTGTATGCGTTTTCCGCCCATGCTTTTTTAGATTGGAAACAACTAGAACAACTGGCAAAAACAACAATGAAGAGGTGCGCGGGCTAACTCGCCCGCGCTTTTTCTGTCAACTTCTATCCGAAGTTCGCCACCGTCGAGCGGTATTTCTACGATACGGACAACCGCGAGATCATGACCTCCGATGGGAAGCCGTTCCAGGAACGTCAAATGGGCACGGGCGAGTTAGCCCGTGCGTCAAAGGCAAGTTGTTTCAAATAGTTGTTTCCGATCATCAGAAGGCTCGGCGGTGAATTATGCCGATGCATAGTGTGAATTTTGAATGCCGGTTTGTCTGAGGTTTTATGGTATAATGTTGCCTGTGAAACGAAAGGAACCTGATACAATGAAGTCGTCGAAGAAGAACGCGGCCCGGCCGTATAAGTTCAGATGATACAAACAAGTGAGATAGACAACATGAAAATAACGAAAAGAGCCTTCCTGAAGCTTTCCGGCTGCGCGGCTGCCGGAATCGCCGGTGCAGCGCCTGCGGAGGCGGAACCGCAAAATCCATCACCAGCCTCCGCGAAAATGCCAACGCAGAATCCGCCAGCCACGTCGACGCAGGCGTCTCAGCCAGAGGAGCCGCTCGACATGTGGGAGCGCGAGACGAACCGCGTGACTCCCCAGATGTACTCCGCATATCTTCGCGACGGCAACACGCGTGGCCTCTTCGCTCTCGAGAAGCTCGAGGAGTCTTTCGAGAAGATGCTGCGCGGAATCGCCAAGACGAAGGTTGAAGGCGCGCCTGCCGTGTGGAGCGTGTACAACATGGGCTATGTTGTGAAGACGAAGGAGGCGCTCTTCTCCATCGACCTCGTGCACCGCCGCGCGGCCGAGCTCGCCCCGCGCCTCGACTTCGAACTCGTGACGCACAACCACGGCGACCACTTCCGCGCCGACCTCTACAGTGCGATGAACGGCGCCGGAAAGACGGTGATATCGAACTTCCTTGACAACTACGGCGCGGCTGATTGGCGCAAGGGCGGGCAGAACTGGATGCAGAACGGCGGCTACACGCGCGCGAAGAAGACCTTCAAGATCAAGGACGTCGAGATCAGGACCTCCCTCATCGACCACAACAATTATCTCGTGGACTTCACCACGGCCTTCGAGATCCGCGTGGGAAACTTCATCATCTACCATACCGGCGACAGTGGCAGCGGAAGCGAGAAAAAGGTTGGCACCACCTGGGGGCGTCCCGATCTGTGGCTCTTCTTCCCCGGATGCGGCATAGACGTGGCCGAGGCGGTGCGCAAGGTGCAGCCGAAGAAGGTGGTGTTCGGCCACCTGTGGGAGCTGGGCCACAAGACGGGTCGCCTGAAGGCCGCCAAGATCCGTAGGTCCAAGCGCGAGGCCGATCCGCTCTGCCCCGACGTCTCAGTGGCCTTCTGGGGCGACAGAATCCTATAGACCATCATTCCGCATTGTGATATAATTGCAACTGATGATTGGGAGGGTGTGTCTTCGGCATGCCTTGGAGGTTGTTTAATTTCCTACAAAAAATTAGGAGAGCGGACAATGAAGAACGGAAAAACGAGGTTGGCTGCGGCGGTTGGCGCGGTGGCTTTTTGTGCTGCATTCTCTGGCGCGTTCGGCGCCACTGGCAGCGACATGTACGTGCAGGAGGGCCTGGTGGCCCATTGGGACGGCATCGACAACGCCGGACGCGGCGTGCACGATTCGTCTGCGGTCTATTGGCATGACCTTTCTGGCAACAACCACCGGCTTGGACAGCTGATCGCCGGCTGCACGTGGACCGAAAACGCCCTGCGCTTTCCCGAAGCCGCCTATTCCCTTGCCGCGCAGTTCCAGGACAGCGTGCCAGTGAACGGCACGGAGTACGCCTCATTCGATCTTGCGTACCTGGAGGAGTCGCGCACCAACTACGCGCCCTGCATGTTCGGCTTCGGCAACTTCAAGGGATTTGTGCTGTACGACCAGAGCGGGGTGGGCGAGTTCGTGCAGTTCAACGACGGTCAGGGCTGGGCCTGTTCCTCCGCGCTCAATGTGCCGCATCACGTCTATGCCGGATACGGCACGCCGAGCTCGATGGTGGCGGATACGTTCTACTTCGACGGCAACCAGATGACCGAGCGCCTTGGCAACGACAGCTGGACGCAGAAGTCGCCGGGTCTTGGCTACTACAACAACGCCAAATGGTCCTACCACGGCGTCATGTACGGCCTCAGGCTCTACAGCCGCCCGCTCACGGCGAATGAAATCGCGATCAACCGCGCGGTCGACAGTGTGCGCTTCCATGGCGTGCAGCCGGTCGACATCGATCTGCCCGCAGGATACACCTGGAACAGCGACGGCACGATAACGCTTGCCGACGCCGTCACCTTCACTGCGGAAGAAGGCGCGGTCTGCTTGGACGGAGCGGCGCCAACGACATCAGCCACGCTGACGAAGCTCGTCAACGAGCGCGTCTCGGTAAAGGCGGTCGCTCCCACAGGCAAGTTCTTCCTTCGCTGGACGGGCGACGTCACCGCCATCGCGGAGGGCGACGTGCGTTCGCCCGAGATTACGGTGTGCGCCGCGCGGCCGATCACGCTCACGCCCGAATTCACGTCTTTTGCCGGCGCCGATCTCGCGGCTGCGGATATTCTCCACCGCTGGAGCTTCAACGGCGACTGCAAGGACTCCATCGGCGGCCGCGACGGCACGGCGCAGGGCTACACGAGCTGGAACGACGACGCCTCGGCGATAGTGCTTCGCGGCGGCGGACGCGGCACGAGCAGCGTCGATCTTGGAACGGGCTGCTTCCCGCTGGAAGACGGCCCGGTCACGATCGAAGTGTGGGCCACGCAGAACGCCGTCCAGAACTGGTCGCGCGTGTTCGACATCGGCTCGGACACCGGCGACTATCTGCTGATTTCGTGGACGCGCGGCACCACGGCCGCGAGCGACTGCGCAAACCTCAACTACCGCAACGTGGGTGAGGTGTTCCGCGGCGAGGACAAGCTGGGCGGCTTCGCGCTCGGCACGAAGTTCCACATCTCGATGACGCTCACGCCGCGCGCGGACGGATTCGTCGATGTGAAGTGGTCGAAGCGCGACGTCGCGACCGGGTATGTGATCGCCTCGTCTTCCGCGACGACGAAGACTGAGTTCCCGACATCCTCGCTCTCCGGCTGGCACTTCTTCCTCGGCCGTTCGTTCTACAACGACAGCGACGCCTCCGCGACGTACGACGAAGTGCGCGTGTGGAAGAAGGCGCTCAGCGACACACAGCTCACGTGGAGTGCGAGGCTCGGTCCGGACAGCCTTCCCACCGAGGCCCGCGCAGGCGAGACGGCCGCCATCACCACGGCGTGCGAGGGCTCGGGATCGGTCACGGTTGACGGAAACGCGGCGTCTCCCGCCATGGTGGACATCCATGCCGGTGTCGCGGTGGTAGCAACGCCGTCCGCCGGCAGCAAGTTCGGAGAGTGGAAGGGCGACATCGGGCAGATCGTGGAAGGGTCCGCGAGAGACGCCTCCATCGTTGTGAACGCCGTGCGCGACATGTCGCTCACTGCGGTGTTCGTGCCTGCGGATACGCCCGCCACCGCCACGTGGAGGGGAGAGGGCGACCGCACGGACGTGAACGATCCCGCGAACTGGACTTGCTTCGACGCCGAGGGGAATGCCGTGGTGGGCGCAGTGCCTGGCGTGATCACAGAGATCACGATCAGCGGCGACACCACGTTCAACTGTCCGCCCGGCCAGACGCTCTCATACGCGTCGCTCACGATCGCGGACTGCACGCTCACGGCAGACTGCGACTGGCGCGGCCTCGGCGGCAACTTCACCATCGAAGGCGTGATAGAGCTGAACGGAAAGAGGCTCCTCGCGGCCGACCTTCCCGGAGCTGGCACGATCAAGGGCAGCTACTTCCTCGACTCGACGGCGGCGGCGCCGGCCGTGATGCAGAACGCGTGCTTCTGGCTTGACGCCGCAGACGCATCGACGATCGAGAAGGACGGCGACGGCAACGTGCTTTCATGGACGTCGAAGGACGCCTCGCAGCGCGTTGCGCGCTCCAATGCGCTGCCCGGCACTTCCGAGGCCGCCGACGTCAGTTCCGCAATCGCGCCCACCTATGGAACGCTCTGGGGCATACCCGCCCTCGACTTCGGCGCGGTAGGCAGCCGCCACGACCTGATGTACGACCGCTTCACGAACCTGCGCACCGTGTTCCTTGTGATCCGCATCGACAAGAACAGCAACGCGTTCCTGCTTGGCGACCGCAACGGCGGTAACGGTTCGTACAACTTCCACCGCGGCGGAAACGGCCAGTACGGGCACAGCTCGTATGCGAAGTACTCCGGCGTGTGGGATGGCGCGACGAAGGTGAACCATTTCAACGAGAATCTGGACGCGGGACTACACGTGATCTCGATAGTGACCTCGCAGAACTGCAATAGCGACTCGCTCACCGACGACCGCCATCTCAGCAACGGTCAGCGCACCGGCGGCCGCCATCTCTCCGAGGTTGTCTTCTTCAGCACTGTGCTTTCGGACGCCGACAGAGTCTCCGTGGCCGAGTATCTGCAGCGCAAGTGGATGGCCGGTTCCGGCGAGCTGGTGCTTGACGTGGAAGATGGCCGCACGGTCACGAACTCATCGATCGTGTTCCAGGGGAACATGAAGTTCGTGAAGGCCGGCGCGGGAACGTTCCGCGCTGCGCGCACGCAGCAG
>JAFUDL010000333.1 GCA_017459225.1 Kiritimatiellia bacterium | reverse complement strand
AGTTCCTCATCATCACGCACAACCAGCACACCATCGCGGGATCCAACCTCGTGTACGGCGTGAGCCAGCAGGAGAAGGGCATCTCGCGCATCATCTCGATGCGCCTTGCCGACATAGGCGTGAAGCCCGTGCCGGAGGACGAGGCGAAATGAAGCTTCGCGCGCGCCTTGCGGCAGTTGCCATCGCGGCAGCACTCATGGCTGCGGGTGCACCATCCGCCGCGCCGCGCAATCCCGTGTATCCGCGCAGCACGCCTGATCCAACTTGCTGGCGCGCGCCCGACGGCACGTGGCGCCTTTCGTCCACGCAGCAGAGGATTCTGCGCAGCTCGGACTTCTTCACGTGGACCGACACGGGGCGGCGCCTCTTCACGCGCGAGGAAGAGCGGCGCATCCGCGGCAGATGGAAGAACATCTGGGCTCCGGACGTATTCAAGTACCGCGGCGAGTATCTGCTCTACGTCACCCACATCAACTCGGCGGAGGACAGCGCGATCTACGTGTATTCTTCCACGAGTCCCGACGGTCCGTTCACCAATGGCCGCATGCTCACGTACGGACGCGACACCGGCATTATCGACACGATCGACCCGGAGGTGGTGCGCGACCCGGCGTCAGGTCGTCTGTGGCTCTTCTTCGGCTCGACGGGGAAAGTCCACCGCGTGCCCCTTTCGTCCGACGGCAAGTCCATCCCGAAGGGTGCGAAATACGAGCACGTGGCCGGCCGTCACGTTCACGACAATCCCGACCGCATGCACGTTCTCGAGGGTACGTATCTGCACTGGCGCAAGGGGTGGTGGTATCTCTTCGCGAGCAGGGGGCGCTACTTCGACTGGTCGTATGCGATCGTGGTGGGACGTTCGAAGAAGCTCACGGGAGATTTCGTTGACCGCGAGGGACGCCCGTTGAAGGAGGGATACGGAACGGTGATCCTTTCCTCCGAGAAGGGCGATGAGTTCTTCGGTCCAGGGCACAACGGCGAGATATTCACGGTGCGTGGGCATGACTACATGCCGTTCCACTGCCATGTGGAGGGACCAACGCCGCAGGCGCGTCCGCTCTTCGTTCAGGAGGTGCTGTGGGACCGCGACGGCTGGCCGCACTTCGCCGGCTCCAAGCCTGAATCCGATCCCCGCGCTGACGTTTTGCGAACATCCCGCTAGACTGCGCGTCTAGAATGTGATATAATTTATTTCATGTTTCTTAGGGAAGCATTCTGCACTAGACGAACATGCTACAGGAGGATAGGAGTATGGTTACGGCGATAGTCGTGGCGGCCGGAAAAAGCGAGCGCATGGGCACTGGAACGGACAAGGCGTTTCTGAACCTTGGTCCGCGTCCTGTCGTTGCGTGGAGCCTTCTGGCGTTTGAGCGCTGCGCGGACATAGACAAGATAGTTCTCGTGGTGCGGAGGGACCAGATCAACGCGGCGAAGTCTCTCGCCCGCATGTTCGGCATCTCAAAGCTGCTCAACATCGTGGCTGGCGGAGCGAAGCGGCAGGACTCCGTGATGAATGGGCTCAAGGCATTGGACGTCGACGCGCGGTTCGTGGTTGTGCACGACGGGGCGCGTCCGTGCGTGACGCCCGAGACGATTTCCGAAACAGTCAAGCTTGCCCGCCGCTGCGGAGCGGCCGTTGTGGGCCGCCATATATGGGACACCGTGAAGCTAGTCGAGAAGGGCACCACCGTCACCCGCACAGAAGACCGTTCCAAGCTCTGGGCCATCCAGACTCCGCAGGCATTCGACGTGCGCCTCCTGAAACGTGCCTACGAGGCGGTTGTGGAGCAGCAGAAGGAAGTCACCGACGACGCCTCGGCCGTCGAGTTCATCGGAGAGCCCGTGAAGATCTACGAAACAGAGAAGCCAAACCTCAAGATCACCACGGTGGAGGATCTCAGGATGGCTGCTGCAATAGTTCTGAAGTGACGGCCGCATGGGAAAAGTCTACGCCATACTCGGTGACATCCACGCGAACATCGACGCTTTGCATGTTGTTCTCGACGACGCCCGCTCAAACGGCGTGACGGATTTTGTTTGCCTGGGCGATGTTGTGGGATACAATGCAGAGCCCGCGGAGTGCATCCGCATCGTGCGCGACGAGCTTTGCTGCCCGGTGGTGCGCGGCAATCACGACCACTACGTGTCGTATCTCGACACGAACCTCGCCGACTTCCACCCCAGCGCGGCGCAGGTGGTGCAGTGGACGCGCAGCCAGCTTTCGGAGAGCGACATC
Source organism: Kiritimatiellia bacterium (assembly GCA_017459225.1). GTDB lineage: Bacteria > Verrucomicrobiota > Kiritimatiellia > RFP12 > UBA1067 > RUG572. Next base: position 12,355 of record JAFUDL010000333.1, on the reverse strand, counting down.
AAGTGGCTGCACGACCTGCCGCTTCGCCGTCCCGTGATGGGCTTCATGCTTGTGCACTCCACTCTCGACAAGCCTGAGGACTGGGGATACGTCTTCGACAACCAGCAGGCCGAGGCCAACTTCAGCTACCAGATGACGCCGGTATGCTTCCATGGCCACACTCATGTGCCCATCGTGTACGCGCACGAGCCGCGCGGCGTTGTGCACTACGAGCCCCGCGACTTCAACATCGAGCTCGGGCAGAAGCTCTTCATAAACGTCGGATCGGTGGGGCAGCCGCGCGACGGCGATCCGCGCGCGTCGTACGTCATCTACGACGTTGCCGCGCGCCAGATACGCTTCAGGCGCCTTGAATACGACGTGCAGGCCGCAATGGCGCGCAACCGCGCCGCGGGACTGCCGGAGAAGTGTGCGGCGCGTCTTGAGGTTGGCCGCTAACCAGGAGTGATTGTCTTGACGAGGAGGCAGCTTATGAAAAGATTCTCGAGAATTTTGACGGCGGTGCTGCTTGCGGGATGTACGGGATGCTTTTCGTTGAGCACGCCCGACTCGCGTGCATGGCTTGTGGCGCCCCGCACCGATCTGCAGCAGACCGCCGCGCCGGAGGGAGGCTCGGCCTTCTCCGCGACACGTCTGGGAGCGGTGACGGTGAGCGCTCCATATGACCGCGCGCCGTTCGTGGTGCGGCGCGCCGATGGATCCGTGGCGTTCGACGCATACAACGTGTTCGCATCCGCGCCGGCTCTTCTGCTGCGCGCGCCGGTGCGCAGCCGCCTGCAGGCGGACGGACGCTTCGGGCATGTGGTGTCGTCGTCGAGCGCAGCCTCGGCGGACGCGCAGGTGGAGGTGACGGTGACGGATCTTTCGCTCGACTGCCGCGACAGCTCCAAGCGCACGGCGCGCGCGGCCGTGAGCCTCGACGTGGTGAAGTCAGGAAGGGGTCCTCGCGACGTTGCTCTCGTCGGATCGGGTTCAGGCGAGGCGGATGCAAGCGCCGGCGACTATTCGGCGGCGTTCTCGGCCGCGTTCGATGCGGCAGTGGCCGAGGCGCTGCGCAGCCTTAAGTGAGGCGTGAGAGATTCTTCTAGGAGTTACACTCAGGTGACAAGTCGCCGATCCAATTATGCTATACTGTTGGCGAAGTTTTGCTGTACGCAGTTGGCCCTCCCCTCTGCGTACAGTATTTTTTTTGCAGCGTGATTTCCAGTTCCGTTTATAAGTTCAGCTTAACAGGAGACAAATGAAAATGAAAGCAACGATGTTGGTGGGCGCCGCGGTTTTTGCGGCTGTCGTGCATGCGAAGGACGCCGCGTCCCTCTTTGGAGGAGCCGAATGGATCGAGCAGCCAGCGGAGCTGAACGCCGCCGCGCCGCGCTTCTCCACCACGTTCAAGGTCGACCGGGATGGTCCCGCCGAGATCGCGATCTGCGGACTCGGCCAGTACGTGGCCACTCTCAACGGAAAGCCGATTGGCCGCGGCGACGAGTTCAATCTCCCCGGCTGGACGCGCTCCACCAAGACCTGCTTCTACAACGTTTTCACTCCTTCGCTCAAGGCGGGCGAGGCGAACACGCTCGAGATCACGCTCGGCAACGGAATGTACAATGTGCCCACGCCCGGCAAGGGACTCTACACTAAGTTCGTCGGAAGCGAAGGCGAGAAGAAGCTGATCGTAGGCGGCGTCGTGAAGACGTCGCTGAAAGACTGGAAGGTCTCGCCCAGCGAAGTCGTGCGCACGCATGTGTACAGCGGCGACGACATCGACCACACGGCAGACCTCTCGCGTTCAGTTCCCGTGGCTGCCGCGAAGGCGCCGAAGGGCGCGCTCAAGGAGGCGCCTTTCGTGTGCAGGCTGCAGGAGACGCGCAAGCCCGTGAAGACGATGCGCGTTTCGGACGAGGAGCTCACCGTTGACTTCGGGCAGAACGCGGCGTACGTGCCCACGGTCGTCGCGAAGGGCCCGCACGGGAGCCGCGTGGAGATCGAGTTCTCCGAGATTCCGCTCCGTCCCGGCGAGACGCGCATCACGAAGAAGCCGGGCGGCTACCACGGCACGGTCGCGCGCTGCGCGTTCACGCTCGCGGGCACGGGCGACGAGTCGTTCACGCCGCCTTTCTTCTACTACGGCTTCCGCTACATGAAGGTGCGCCTGTTCGCGGCTGAGAAGGGCGGAAAGCTGCCGACGCTCGTTTCGTCAGAGGCGCGCGTGGTGATGGCGGACGCTCCCCGCGCCGGTTCTTTCGCGTGCTCCATTCCACTCTTCAACAAGATACACGACATCTGCTGGTGGGCGCAGCGCTCCAACATGCAGAGCGTGTTCACCGACTGCCCTCACCGCGAGAAGCTCGGCTGGCAGGAGCAGGACCACATCCACGCCGAACAGATCCGCTGGGGCTGGAACGCGGACGCGATGTTCGCGAAGACGTGCATGGACCTTGCCGATTCGCAGCTTGCGAACGGGATGGTTCCCGACATCGCGCCGGAGTACACCGTGTTCCGCGGCGGCTTCCGCCATTCGATCGAATGGGGTTCGTCGATGATCCAGATTCCGTGGCAGCAGTACGTGTGGACAGGCGACACGTCGCTCATCGGCGCCTACTGGGACAACATGGTCGCCTACCACAAGTACATCCGCGCGCAGTCGCAGAACGAGAAGCGCGGGAAGTTCATCACGCCCGGAGGCCTCGGCGACTGGTACCAGCAGACGGTGTCCGCCGAGAAGCGCCCGCAGCGCAAGACCTCCATCGACTTCACCGCGACGGCGTTCTACTACCTCAACGCCGCGACGCTCGCGAAGTGCGCCGACATCCTTGGCAAGAAGGACGAAGCTGCCGCGTTCCGCGAGGAGGCCGCGAACATCAAGAAGGCGTTCAACGCGAAATGGTGGAATCCGCAGGGACACTACTATGAGAACAATTCGCAGACCGCGAACTCGATGGCGCTTGCCTTCGGGCTCGCCGATCCCGCCGAGACGGCGGTGATCGTCGCAAACATCGTGGAGGACGTTCGCGGGCGCGGCGCGGTGGGCACTGGCGAGATCGGCTATCCGTATCTACTCCAGGTGCTCGCGGAGAACGGCTGCAGCGACGTGATCTTCGAGATGACCGCAGACGACACCAAGCCCGGCTACGGCTACATGATCCGGCTGGGGAACACGACCTGCCACGAGGCGTGGGACTGCCGCGAGGGTTCCTCCTTCAACCACTTCATGATGGCCGACATCGTGAACTGGTTCTACGGATCGCTCGCCGGAATCAGAATCGTCGAGCCCGGCTTCAGAAAGTTCATGGTCGCGCCGAACTTCCACAAGGGGCTTGACTGGGTGAAGGCAACGCACAAGACGGCGACTGGCGAGATCAAGGTGGAATGGCGTCGTGAGCAGGGCAAGGTGCGCGTAGTGGTGGTCGTTCCCCCTGAAACGAGCGCCGTCGTGCGCCTGCCCGGCCTCGCCGACACGGTGCAGAATCCCGGCGAAAAAGAATATTCCGTTTCTTTATGATTGACTTTCCGCCCGAAAAAGAGTATAAATACACGGGCAAAGGCACTCATTAGGAGCACACATGGCAACGAACAAGTATCTTGACGCCTTCATGAAGGCGTTCCCCTTCGAGGGGCTGACATACGACGACGTCACTCTCGTGACGCAGTACGCTGATTTTCTGCCCGACGACGCGTCGCTCGAGACGAAGCTCACGTCGCGCCAGACCATGAAGGTGCCGTTCATCTCAGCCGCCATGGACACCGTGACCGAAGCGCCGATGGCAATCGCCATGGCCCTCGCAGGCGGCATCGGCGTGATCCACAAGAATCTCGAAGAGGCCGACCAGGCAGCGCAGGTCGCGAAGGTCAAGAACTACCTGAACGGACTCATCGCCAAGCCCGTATGCTTCCACGAACACGACGACATCAGCTTCCTCCGCGCCGAAAAGAGCCGCCTGGGCCTCAAGTTCAACGGCTTCCCCGTGCTTGACGACCAGGAGCGCCTCGTGGGCATGATCTCCGGTTCCGACATGCGCTACGCGCCAATGAACGCCGTGACGCTCGCCGAGGTGATGCAGAAGGATCCCATCACAGCACGCCCCGGCACCACGCTCAAGAAGGCGTACGAGATCATGCGCGCCAACAAGATCGGCAAACTGCCGCTAGTGGACAAAGCCGGTCGCGTGGTGGGGCTCTACTCCTTCACCGACGTGCAGCGCCTAGTGGAGAACAAGAACCCCACATACAACTGCGACGACCAGTTCCGCCTGCGCGTCTCCGCTTCGGTCTCCGGCGGGAAAGGCGACCTCTCGCGTATGGAGAAGCTCGCCGCGGCGGGAGTTGACGTTGTGGTGGTGGATTCCGCGCATGGACACTCGAAGGGCATCATCGAGATGACGAAGTACATCGCGAAGCACTATCCAAAGGTGGACGTTATCGCGGGCAACATTGCGACGGGCGAGGCCGCCGTGGCGCTCGCCAAGGCCGGCGCGCACGCCGTCAAAGTTGGCATCGGCCCAGGCTCCATCTGCACTACGCGCGTCGTGTGCGGCGTGGGCATTCCGCAGCTCACCGCGGTGTACAGCGCCGCGAAGGCGCTGCGCGGCACGGGCGTGGCGGTGATTGCGGACGGCGGAATCAAGCTTTCCGGCGACGTGCCGAAGGCGCTTGCGGCAGGAGCGGACAGCGTGATGCTCGGCTCCGTGCTCGCGGGCACGGAGGAAAGCCCCGGCGAGAAGATCTACGCGAACGGCAGGCAGTACGTGGTGTACCGTGGGATGGGATCGATGGCCGCGCTCAAGAACGGCAAGGGCTCTCGCGCGCGCTATTTCCAGGACAACGAGAGCGAGGACGACCTCGTGCCGCAGGGCATCGAGGGAATGGTGCCATACTCGGGGCACGTCTCTTCCATTATGACGCAGTTCTGCGGCGGCCTGCGCGCCTCTCTCGGCTACTGCGGCACGCGTACGATCGCCGAACTCCAGGCGCGCGGCAAGTTCTACCGCGTCACGGCCGCCGGCCAGCGCGAGGCGCGTCCCCACGACATCACGATCACCAAGGAAGCGCCCAACTACAGGACATGAGGGTTCTGCTGCACGCATGCTGCGGGCCGTGCGCGAGCGCGTGCGAGCCTAGATTGAAGGAGGAGGGCCACACTGTGGTCCTCTTCTTTTCAAACTGCAACATCGACACGCGTGAGGAGTTCGAGCGCCGTCTTGACGCGGCGCGCCGTCTTGGCGAAGCCGACGGCGTGGAGGTGGTGGCCGACGAATACGACCACGCAGACTGGCTGGAGAAGGTGGCCGCGGGTTTCGAGAACGAGCCCGAGAAGGGCGCACGCTGCGCGCGCTGCTTCCGCTACTCGCTTTCCCGCGCGGCCGCATGGGCCGCTGCGCATGGCTTCGATGCATTCACGACTTCGCTCACGGTGTCGCCCCACAAGGTGTCGCCGATGGTCTTTGCGGCAGGCGAGGACGCCGCATGGTCGGCGGGCGCGAAGGACTGCGGCGGCAGCGCCGCCGCGGCGCCAGAGTTTCTGAAGATCGACTTCAAGAAGCGCGACGGATTTCTTCTTTCGCTGAAGAGATCCGCAGAGCTCGGCCTCTACCGCCAGAGCTACTGCGGATGCGAATTCTCCCGACATCTGTGACATTGTTGAGGGAGCGCCGCATCTTGGCGACTCTTGTCACTCGGAATGTCTGAACGACAGAAGATGCCGACTAGAGGTCGATGGTCACGGTGACGTCCTTCGGCAATTTCGTTTCCTTCTCCTGCTCCTGCTGCTGCGCGTTGGTTTTGGGCCTTGTGTCTTCCATCAGCTGCGCCGATTCGACGAGGCGGATGAACTCTGCGCGCCAACCGTCGTCGTCGCGTCCCTTCGCGCCCTTCGCACGCTTGATTACGGCATTGTAAGTCGCCGAGCCCTTGTAGGCGGAGTCCTTCATCAGGAGGGCGAACTCTGCGACTGCGGACGCGAACCTGAACGCCTCCGTTGGCTCGGCCGGCGTGATGTCCTTTGCCACCACGGGCTGGTCAATGCGCGTGCTCGTATCGGCGTTGGGCAGCTTGTAGCGCAGCTTCACCGTAAGCAGCTCTCCGCTCGCAACCGGCACCTGCTTCTGGTATTTGAGATCGTCCGTCTTGGCCACCGCGTTCGTAGCGCCCGTGGGCACGAGTTCGTAAAGCGCCGTCATAGAGTGTCCGCTTCCCATCTCTCCGGCGTCCTTCTTGTCGTCGTTGAAGTCCTTTGCCGCGAGCAGACGGTTCTCGTAGCCGAGCAGACGGTATGCGCTAACCTGAGCAGGGTTGAACTCAAGCTGCAGCTTCACGTCTTTCGCAACCGTCAGCATCGTGCCGCCGAACTCCTTCACCAGAAGTTTCTTCGCTTCGAGGATGCTGTCAAGGAAGGCGTAGTTTCCGTTGCCGGCGTTTGCAAGCTTCTTCATCATGGCGTCCTGGTAGTTGCCGCGTCCAACGCCCAGCACAGTCAGGAACACGCCGGTCTCGCGTTTCGCTGCGATGAAGCGCTCCAGCTCGGTGGGGTTGCTTAAGCCCACGTTGAAGTCGCCGTCTGTGATCAGCACCACGCGGTTGTTCTTCTTTGCAGAGTAGTTCTTCATCGCCTCATTGTATGCGAGCTGCAGTCCTTCGCCGCCAGACGTGGCGCCGTCGGCATGCAGGCTTTCCAGCACCTGGAGGATTCGCGCCTTGTCCGTGCCGGACGTCGCTGGCAGCTCCACCTGCACGCCGTTCGCATAGGAGACGATCGCCACGGAATCCTCCGGCCTCAGCTGGTCCGTAAGGAGCTTCAGCGACTGAATGAGTATCGCGAACCCGCCATTGTAGCTCATCGAACCGGACTTGTCGATCAGGAACACGAGGTTGCACGGAGGAATGGACTCCTTCGGGACGCGCTTCGCCTGCACGCCCACGCGCAGCAGCTTGTGCGCCGTGTTCCACGGGCACGCCCCAAGCTCGCACGCCACCGCCACAGGCACGTCTCCAGTTGGCTCCGAGTAGTCGTAGGAGAAGTAGTTCACGTATTCCTCGATGCGCACGGAATCCTTCGGCGGCAAGCGCCTGAACTCCGTCAGATAGCGGCGCATCGTCGTGTAACTCGCGGTGTCAACGTCTAGCCCGAATGTGGAAAGCGGGTTTGTCTTGACTTCGAGAAATTCATTTTCCCTGACGGCGGCATAGCGCTCCGTTCCTGCTGCGTCCGCAAGCGGTGTATGGCTTTTCTGCCCGATTCTGCGGTCTTCTAATGGCCCATCACTGAGGTATTTTCCGCGGGCGCCTGTGTTTCTTGATGCTCCCAAGTTTGATTTCATCACGACAGCGGACCTGATGTTCAGCATCGCGTCAACCTCGGCGGTTTTCACGGTTTGCGCAGCGCCCCGCATGGCGGCGGGGAGAGCGCCGCTGTCGTACAAAGGTGCTTCGATTTCCGGTGGGGGTTCTGGCATTTCGCAATGCGTAACAGTGCAGTCGACTGGAACGGTGTAGAAATGTTGTTGAGAGTCTTTTGTGAACATGACAGGCAGACCGATCAGCAGCAGAAGCGACGCGGCGAGAGCGGGAGTCCAATACATCCACATCGGGCGGCGGGGCGCGGCAGGTCTGGGAGGGGCCTTCAGGCGGAAGACGCGTTCGTATTCGCGGCGCGGGTCGTCTGTCGCCTTTATGGGCAGGCCAGTGCATGACGCAAGGCCTTCGGGAAGGGGGGTGCCCTGGGCGGCGCCGAATGCGGCCCTCGCGTCGGCAAGGTCTTCGGGTGGAATGGCGTCGACCATCCAGCTGCGGGATACGGTTTCAAGTGGGAGGTCGAGCACGTTCCACATCTGGTAGACGCGTTCGCCTATGAGAATTTCGCGGTCGGAGGCGGGAACTGTGAAGGGCGAAACCGGGGCCACATGCCAGCCTCTGGGCGAAGATGCGTCGAGCAGGAGTCCAGTGACGGGTTCCGGGAAGTCGGCGAAGATGCGCACCTCGCCGCATGCGACGGGCAGGTCGAAATCCGCCGGAGAATCGGCTTGCGCCTTGTCCGATGGCGTGCGCGGCGATGTGGTTTCGCGCGTGCGGTACATCTGCCACTCGCGGTGGAAGACGGAAAGGAAGCGTTCTTTGGTTGTGGTTTCGTTGGACATGGCGCACCTCACTTTCCGAGCTTCTTGAGAATTTCAGGCGCAAGCGCCGATTCGCAGGCCGCGAGCAGGGTCTGCGCAGTCAGGCGGTCGTTCAGGGCGATGCCCTTGTCCGCAAAGAATTTGGCTACGTTCTTCATGCATGTCTCCTTGAGCACGTAGGCCCGCGATTTCCCCACTCCAAGCGCCGCCAGCACCTCTGGCTTCGTGATCGGGATGTCATGGGCCGTCACATGACACAGGAGCGCAACACTTCGCTTTTCCACTTTTAATTCTGCCGCAACGGAGGAAAACATCTCATGCGAGAGCGCCCACAGGACGGCGCGGTCGAGCGCGTCACCAGGTTGCCAGGATATGGCGCTTGACGTCTCGCGTACGTCGTCCGCCTCTGCCGCGCGTTCCCACACGACGCGCCGCCTTCCGTCGGCGCCGCGCAGCGAGCGCGGCTTCCAGCCTTTGGCGGTGGCGAGCCAGTCGCGCACGATGTCGTGGATCCGTCCGCTGCCCGAGCCGAAGAGCGTGCCGCACACGAATTCGTCTAGCGGACGCGCCTCCATTTCCATCCTATGGCGGAAGTAGAGCTTGAGGGGCTTGGGTTTCGAGCGCGAGCCGGTTAGCATGAAGTACGCGTCGAAGTGCAGCACGGGGTCTACGCCCTCTACATCTGCACGCGTGAAGCCGAAACGCGCGAGTTGCGCGCGCATGGCGGATGCGATCTGCTCGCGAAGGGCGGCCGCCGCGGCGCAGCCGTCCACAAAACACACGTCGAACCACTCGCGCCAGGCGTCGTCGCCTGCGTAGAGGTTTTGCCTTCCGGACGCGCCGGCCGCTTTCAGCTGCTTTTCGAATTCTTTCGATTCCATGTTGTCCTCCACTGGGACAGGAGCCGTACCTCTTCCTTTTCCACCGCAAAGGAAAAAATTCCGCACTTCGTTTGAGAGCATATCATATCCAATCCGGCATTTCAATCGCAAAAGCCTTTCGAGAACTCTCACGGGAGAGGCAGAGGTCTTCGGGGTGACTGACGATGGATAAAAACATCTCTTCCTCCGCGTCTCTGCGTCTCTGCGTTAAACAACACAGGTTACAACAGAGAAATTTCGGCTCATTTCCGTTTTTGTCAATGCGGCAAGGCGTTATTTATGCTACAATCTTTTCATCAAGTTTTCGAGGAAAGGCCATTGTATGAAAACGATGTCATTCGTTGCCGTGATCGCCGTTGTCGTCGCTGCGCAGGCGGGGATGGACGCTCGCGCCCTTGCCGCCCGAGAGTTCGCCGATCCGTCGGCAGAGTACGGCGTCAACTGCTGGTGGTGGTGGCTCAACGGCAATACGGACAAAGCCGCCATCTCCCGCGAGCTCTCCGCGATGAAGGAGATGAAGTTCCAGGGCGCCATGGTGTTCGATGCCGGTGGATACAGTCAGGGCGGCCACGCGAACATCCCCGCCGGCCCCACATACGGCTCGGATGAATGGTGTGCGCTCTTCGCGCATGCGCTCGACGAGGCCGCGCGGCTGGGGCTTGAGATCGGCTTCAACATTCAGAGCGGCTGGAACGTCGGCGGCCCCTGCGTTACGCCGCAGTACGCCGCGAAGAAGCTCACCTCCTCGCACATCGACGTTGAAGGCGGGAAGGGCGGCGCAAAGCTTCCAATGCCGCGAACGCGCAATGGCTTCTACCGCGACATCGCGGTGCTCGCCTTTCCCCTTGACGATGCGAACGCCCTGAAGGAAGGCGTGAAGCACCTTGATCTGAAGCTCGGCGCGAAAGAAGTGGGAATGAGCGCGGCGGACTGCCGTTTCCTCCTCGGCGACGGCAAGCCGGGCGTGAGGGATGCCTCGTCCAATAACGGCAAGGCCGCGGCCTGGGATGTGCGCCTCGGCGACATAGTGAACCTTACGCGGAAGATGCGCGGCGATGGTCGGCTCGACTGGACGCCTCCCGCCGGCAGGCGTTGGCGCGTGGTGCGCGTTGGCTACACATGCTCTGGCTCTAAGGTCTCCACCTCAAGCGGCGCATGGCAGGGCCTTACTCTCGACTACCTAAGCCGCGACGCATTCGAGTTCTACTGGAACGCGGTCGTGGAGCCGATATTCGCCCGCATCGACTCACGCCACATCGGCAGGACGCTCAAGTACATGGAGACGGACAGCTGGGAATGCGGCGGCATGAACTGGACGGACGGCTTCGAGCGCGAGTTCAAGAGCGTGATGGGCTACGATCCAGTGCCGTATCTCGCGGTGCTGGGCGGCGCGGTGGTGGACGGCATGGCGGCCACGGATGCCTTCCTCGCCGACTTCCGCAAGGCGGTGGCGGGCGCGATATTCCGCAATCACTACAAGCGCTTCGCGGAGAAGGCGCATGCGCGCGGAATGGGGGTGCAGCCGGAATGTTCTGGTCCGCACGCGGGGCCGTTCGACGGAATCAGGAACTATTCGGCGAGCGACATAGTGATGAGCGAGTTCTGGTCCCCGTCGCCGCACCGTCCGAATCCTCCGCAGCGTTTCTTCGTGAAGCAGGCATCCTCGGCGGCGCACATCTTCGGCAAGCGCATCGTGGGCGCGGAGTCGTTCACAACCATCGGTCCGCAGTGGAACGACCTCCTGTGGAAAAGCCAGAAGTCGGCGTTCGACCACGAGGTGTGCTCGGGGTTGAACCGAGTCTATTTCCACACGTTCACGTCCTCGCCCGCCTCGATGGGCACGCCGGGCCAGGAGTATTTCGCGGGAACTCACGTGAACCCGCGCGTGACGTGGTGGAAGGATGGGGCGAGAAGCTTCATCGACTACCTGCGGCGCGTGCAGTCCGTCGCGCAGCGCGCCACCGTGGTTTCGGACGTTCTCTACTACTACGGCGACCATGTGCCGAACATCCTTCCGCTCAAGGAGGCGGACTTCGCGCGCGTTCTGCCCGGCTACGACTTCGACGCCGCTGACGAAAGCGCGCTTCTCTCGCTCAAGGTGGATAGGCAGGGCCATCTCTACATGCCGTCCGGCGCCAGGTACCGTGTTCTTGTGCTTCCTGACCACAAGGTGCTTTCACTTGCGGCGCTCCGGAAGGTGGCGGCGCTTGCCGAGGCTGGCGCCGCGATAATCGGGGAGAAGCCCGAACGCTGCGTGAGCCTCGTGGGAGGCGATGCGGCGCAGAAGGAGTTCAAGGCGCTTGCCGGCAGGCTGTGGGACGGCGCTGGCGGACGCAAGCCGCTAATAGCCTTCGGCGTGTCCGTACGCGAGTTTCTGCAGAAGGTGATTGACGTGAGGCAGGACTTCACCGTCGCCTCCGGAGCAAAGCCTTCGGAGATCGACTACATCCATCTCTGGCTCAACGGCATCTCGGCGTATTTCGTGAGCAACCAGACGGCAGAGCCGCGTTCCGTGGTGTGCGAGTTCCGCGTGTCCGGAGCCGCTCCGGAAATATGGGATCCGCTTACGGGCAGAATACGTCCGCTCCCTGCATACTCCTGCAAGGATTCGACGACCTCGGTTCCGCTTTCCTTTGAGCCGTATGGCGCGTATTTCGTGGTGTTCTCGCTCGTGGACGACACGGACGGCCATGGCAGGGGCGGGCGCAACTTCCCCGAATACAAGCCCATTGCTACGCTTGAAGGCGAATGGCGCGTTGCGTTCGACACTGCGTGGGGAGGCCCTGGCGAAGTCGTGTTCCCGTCGCTCATGGACTGGACGCAGTCGAACGATCCAGGAGTGCGCTTCTATTCGGGCGCCGCCACGTACCGCAAAACGTTCAACTTCGCCGGCGATGCAGGCGGAAGGCTCCACCTCGAACTTGGCGAAGTGCTTGACGTTGGCGTGGCGCGCGTCACGTTCAACGGACGCGATCTCGGCGTCGCGTGGACGAAGCCGTTTCGCGTTGACGCGACTGGCGTTCTCAGGAAGGGTGAGAATGTTCTCGAGGTGAAGGTGGTGAACTCGTGGCACAACCGCGTGTTCGGCGACCAGTTCATGGACGGCGGCAGGAAGTTCACGCAGACGAACATCCGCATCGGCAAGCGCAAGGGCGCGAAGCCATCCCCCTCCGGCCTCATTGGCCCAGTGCGCATCGTCGCTGAGCGTTAGACGCGCCTCCTTTGCGTGGGTGCGATTTTAATTCGTTGAAATTCTTAGCCATTTCACGCCGCACTCCTTAGCCGTGCGATGATGGCGCATACGCACGCCGCATTGTGGTGGCGCCAGTGCATTCCCGCCTGCTTGCACCTTCTTGCGACGAGAATTCT
>JAFUDL010000332.1 GCA_017459225.1 Kiritimatiellia bacterium | reverse complement strand
TCGGCGATCATGTCGTCGTACTTGTCCATCATGTTGTTGTCGCGCAGCATCTGCGTGTTGGCCGTGAGCGCGCCGCCCGGCATCGGGCTCCAGACGATCTGCGGGTTCACGTTCATCGCCTCCGGCGGGAGGAAGTACTTCTTCATCGCGTTCTTGAAGGAGTCCTCGGCCTTCTTGATCTTGTTGATGTCGAAGTCGAACTGGAAGTCGGGATCGCCGTCGAGGCAGTGCCACATGGTGATGATGTCGGGCTGGCAGGTGCCGCCGCTCATCGGCGCCATCGAGAGGTCGATGCCGTCCGCGCCGCCGCGCAGGGCCGCGAGGTAGCACGCAACACCGTTGCCGGCCGTCTCGTGCGAGTGGAACTGGATGTGCACCTTGTCGCCCAGGAGCTTGCGGGCAAGCTTCATCGTGTTGTACACCGTGGTGGGCGTGGAGGTGCCGGAGGCGTCCTTGAAGGCGACGCGGTCGAACGGAATGCCCGCGTCCATGATCATCTTCAGGCGATCGCGGTAGAACTCAGGCGTGTGGGTGCCCTTGTTGTCGATGCCGGGGGGCAGGCCCATCATCGTGACGACGACCTCGTGCTTGAGCCCCGCGTCGTGGATGCACCGGCCGGACCAATCGAGGTTGTTCACGTCGTTGAGGGCGTCGAAGTTGCGGATGGAGCTCATGCCGTGCTTCTTGAACATCTGCGCGTGGAGCTTGATCATGTCGCTAGACTGCGACTCTAGGCCCACCACGTTGACGCCGCGCGAAAGCGTCTGCAGATCGGCCTCGGGCGCCGCCTTGCGGAAGGCGTCCATCACGTCGAACGCATCCTCCTGGCAGTAGAAGTAGCAGCTCTGGAAACGCGCCCCGCCGCCCGCCTCGAACCACCTCACGCCTGCGGCATAACACTCCTCCACGCACGGAAGGAAGTCCTTGGAGAGAACGCGCGCGCCGACTACGCTCTGGAAGCCGTCGCGGAACGCTGTGAGCATGTACTTTACTGTTTTCTTTGCCATTTTGAGTCTCTTTTCTTGTGGTTGAAATTGATGAACGCCGAACGACGGCCTTCAAATGGAATCGAAGACAATCGCTCGAAATCTGCTAGCCGTTGAGGGCAACGGCGATTGCAAGGGCGATGTTGGCGTCGTCTCCGCCTGCCGCAGCTGCGGGCTTGGCGGCCTTCTTCGGCGCCTCCTGCGGGATGATGCTGTCAAACCTCGCGACGAACGCACTAGAGTACTTCGCCACGATGATCAGCACCGTGAGGAACAGATACACGATGCCCATTCCGGCCACCATCAGAACGAGGCCTTGTCCTATAATCGCCATTTGCTTTTTCTCCTTGGTGAAAAAATTGGCGATTATTATATCAAATCCGGCGCTAGAACTCAATGCGAAATTCGCGGCGCGCGAAGTCCGCCAGAGCATCCTGCCAGCGAGGCATGGCAAAGCCGAGTTTCGCGAGAACCGTCTTGGCGAGGGCGGAGTTGGCGGGACGCGGCGCGGGACGCGGAAACTCGACCGTCGTGCACGGCACTATCGCGCGCTTCAGGCCCAGCAGGCGGAAAATCTCCTTCGCGAAGTCGCACCACGTGCACACTCCCTCGCATGTGGCGTGCACGACGCCGCCCACTTCGGGATGGCCCAGCAGGAACTCGACCGCCCCCGCCACTGCGTCCGCGCTCGTGGGATTGCCGCGCTGGTCGTCCACCACCTTGAGCGGCTCCCCTTCCTGCGCGCCTAGCTTCGCCATCGTGTGGACGAAGCTCGGCCCTCCCGCGCCGTACAGCCACGCTGTTCGCATCACCACGGCGGAAGGCAGAATCTCGTGCACCGCCTTCTCTCCCGCAAGCTTGCTGGCTCCGTAGATTGTTCGCGGCGAAGGAGCATCCGTCTCTCGCCATTCCTTCCCGTCCTCCAGGTCGCCAGAGAACACGTAGTCGGTCGAGATCGCGATCAGCCTCGATCCGCATTTGCTGCAGGCATACGCCACGTTCGCGCTGCCTGTGCCGTTCAGGCGGAACGCAAGTTCATCCTTCGTCTCGCAGTCGTCCACCTTCGTCATCGCCGCGCAGTGCACCACCACATCCGGCGAGAACTCATTGAACGCGGCCGTGAGTCCCTTGAGGTCGAGAATGTCCACCTCCGGAAGATCCGCCACCATCAGTTCATGCCCGGCAAGGCGCCGCCGCAGCGTGCGTCCGAGCATTCCCTTCCCGCCTGTTATAGCGATTCTCATAGCTAGACACTCCTTGAGAAAATATCCGTCGTATCGGGTACTATACGGACAATCTTCTATCCAAGTCGGCAAAGGCGTTTTCAATTGCCTCTACATGATAAAATTCATACATCCCAATCGCGTAATCAACAAGAAAGGCACGCCCGAAATCCAATGCACGAACCATCGGCATCAATTTCGGCGTCACTACCTCAACATCGCTTCCATGAAACAATTTCATCGCGTCTCTCTTGTTTGCCTTGTACCCTGAACAACCTTGTTCATGAGTGAACTCAAAGCAATAAAATGATATCATTTCCCCTCTCATAAGTCAAAGCGAACGCGCTAGAACCCGTAAGTTGTAAATACACGGAAGCTTGATCTAGACATGGGGACTGCCCCTGCAGATCAGCGGCGGCTGCCGAGTGCCGCACGGCCGTCTGGTGTGAGGTAGGTGACGGAACGCGACACCCTGCCCGTAGGCGCATTGTAGAAGATCCTCGGCGTCAAATACTTCGGCTTGATCACCTGCGCCGAGCCGCCTTTGCGAATGACGACAACCATATTACCGCATTTGGAAAGCTTGCGTCCATTCAGCGGCAGCTGTACTTGACCGGACGCATAATCCCACTGAAGCGGGATGTCGGCAGGGTCCAGATTCGCCGAGAACATCACCGGAATGGCATCATCAGCGTCTTCTGGCACGTCAACTGCAATGCACCATTCGCATTCTCCATTCAAAAGAGACGCTGCCAAGGCGAGTGAAGCTGCCGTGGTATCTGCCGGATCGCCGCTCCTTGCCGCCTCCGCTTTCAGAAGCCGTTTCACAAAGTCTGTGGAGTTTGCCGCGTCTCCATTCTCGTGCCACGTTTCAGGATTTGCCACCATCTGAAGGAAGAACTGCCTTCCCCGCGCAGCCATGGCAGCACTTGACGCAATGCAATCGCCCATGGAACAACCCCAGTACATATCGTAAAGTACCGGCACGAGAATGGCTACCACTGGCAGCCCCATCCACACGATGCGCGAAAGTCCCGCCCGCTCTCCCTCGGGAAGCCACCATGAGCGCGAGGACGGAAGATACAGCAGAGAAGGCAGAACAATCGGCGGCAGCGTCCATGCAAGCGCAGCCTTGCCTGCGACAGCCACGGCAAGCACGCCTAAGGCGCCAAGCAGCGCGAAGAAGCGCCGCGTCCATGCCCGCCCATGGTGGAGCTCGGCACAGCCGCCAAACATCAGAAGGAGCGGAAAAAGTATCCAAAGCCATTCCGCATTGCGATTGACCGTCGCTAGCCAGACCACCACTAACGCCATTGCTGCGCAGTATGCATCGGCGATCACACATGCGGCACGAACGCTCCAAGGCATTCGTCTCGTCTCTTCGCCAGTACGGATTTCTCCTTTTGTCGACGTCATATCCAACCTCTCTCCGCGGGGCCGGTGAGATTCGTGCCGTTGAAGCGGATTGGACCCGCATCCGTCACGAACTCGCTTCCCTCCACGCGCACGAAACCGTGCTTGCCGGCGGGCGCGTCGAGAAGATGCGCCACGCTCGTCGCGTTCGTCTCGCCGCCGTACGAGACGGCGAACGGGAAGCGCTCGCCCCCCTTCGCCGCGCACACGGCAAGGATTGCCATTACCGCAAACACAAATTGCCATTTGTGAACATTCATCAACACACTCCTCAATGGCGTCCCAACAGGGGAACATCATCCCACGAGCTGGCGGAGGTACTGTCCGTAGGTGGACTTTCCGTACCCCTCGGCGAGGCGCGCTAGCTGCGCGTCGTCGATCCAGCCCTTGTGCCAGGCGATTTCCTCGATGCAGGAGAGCTGCAGGCCCTGCCGCTCGATTATGGCGCGCACGAAGTTCGTGGCGTCGGCTAGCGACTGGTGCGTGCCCGTGTCGAGCCACGCGAAGCCGCGGCTCATCTGCTTCACGCGCAGGCGGCCCTGCTCGAGGTACACGCGGTTGACATCGGTGATCTCGTACTCGCCTCTTGCGGAAGGCTTGAGCTCGGCCGCGATCTTCACAACGTCGTTCGGGTAGAAGTAGAGGCCCACCACGGCGTAGTTGCTCTTCGGCTTCGCCGGCTTCTCCTCGATCGTCTCCGCCCTGCCATCCGGCCCGAACGAGACGACTCCGTACCTTTCCGGATCGGCCACCCGGTACCCAAACACCGTCGGCTCCTTCGCGGCGCACGCCTCGCGCAGCAGATGCGGCAGCTCCGCGCCGTAGAAGATGTTGTCGCCCAGTACAAGGCACACATCGTCGCCGCCGATGAACTCGCGCCCCAAGACGAACGCCTGGGCGAGTCCGTTGGGGACCTCCTGCACCTTGTACGAGAACTTCATCCCGAGATCCGAACCATCGCCCAGCAGACGTTCGAAGTTCGGCAGGTCCTG
>JAFUDL010000331.1 GCA_017459225.1 Kiritimatiellia bacterium | reverse complement strand
TCAAGGGCGTAGGCGTAGTCCTCAAGTCCGTCACGGAAGTTCTCGAGGCGCTGGGTGGCTAGCGGCATGCCGTCCGGCCCGCAGCACGTCCAGCTGCCGTCGCCGTGGTATGTCGTCCAGCTGCGGGCGGACCACGTGGTGAACGCGCTCGACCCCTCGATCGGACGCATCGCGTTCCATATCGTGATCTGGTAGTAGAGGAAGCCGTCAGGACGCATCCGCGTGGTCATCGCGCCCATCAGAAGTCGCCCTTCTATCGCCTCGTGCTCCACGAACATGTTCGCGTGAGGCGCGTGCGGCCCGCAGCAGATGTACCACCACACCTGCCGCCCCTCGGCGCGCGCCTTTGCGGCCTTCTCCGGAACGAAGCGCGGCGTGAGCGGCGTGAACCAGTCCATGCACCCCAGCTCCGTGCCCACGCCGTACTCGTGGTCGTACGCGGTGGTGAAGATCGGCACGCCGGGGAATTCGGCCTTCAACACCTCCACGGAACGACGTATCTGCGCGAAGAGGTGCTTCGGCGCCTCGTCGCATCCGTAGATGTACGCGTATTTTTCAAGGCCTAGCTCCTTCGCGAGGAGCCAGTTGGCCTTCAGGCGCGGCAGCGTCTTCGCGCGCCACTCCGCCTCGGCGTTGGCGCTTGTGCCCATGGGGCCCCAGTAGCCAAGGTTGAAGTATCCGGGGCGGCCCTGCTCATTGAGGCGGGAGAGCACGTCGAAGCGGGGCTGGCCGCCTCTGCCGTCGTCATTGTGGTAGAGATTGTCCATCGTGATGTAGTAGTCGGCAAGGAAGTCGCCCCATTCGAGCCTATGCCGGCTCCAGACGTTCACGGGCGAGTCGGGGCTTTCGCGCACGCGGCGCGCCGCCTCAAGGCCGCCCTTCTGCTCAAGCTGCGTGTTGGGAGCCGGCGCGAACGTTATCGCAAGCGGCAGAGGACTCTTCGCGGGCACGGAGAAGCCGTTGACGCGCACGGTGAAAGGCACCTTCACGGAGGGCGCGTTGTCGGCCGAGACCACGAGCTCGCCGGAGTAGAGGCCCGCAGGCTGGTCCGCCGGACACGTCACGCGCACCCAGAAGCTCTGCGCGTCGCGTCCCTTGACGTCCGTGGCGTGCAGGTACTCGAGAATGGGATCCGGCCACCATCCGAGGGACGGCTTCTCCAGCTTGCGGCAGTATCCTACGGCGTTTTTGCAGCTCACCGCATGGCCCACCTTGTACGGCGGCTGGTTCGTGGTCTCCACATAGCCCGTCACCACGCATGCGACGCTGCCGGTGGGCAGCATCCAGCCGCCCTTCTCCATGTTCTTCATGGCCGAACACTCAACGCGCACGTTCTTCAGGTCCGCGTCGCCCGGCGCCACTATGATCTGCAGGCTCTCCTTCTCGCGGCGCGCGAGGCGGATGTGGGCGCGCACTGCGGGATCGGCGGAGAATGCGGCACGCGGACGCACCTTCGTCATCGACGAGGCCACGCCCACGCACATGCGCGTGGTATTCTGTCCGGCCCGCGTGCATGCGTCGCGGAATCGCCAGTAGCTTTCGTCGTGCTCCCTCTCGCCGCGCATCGCGGCGCACTCGCGCTCCGCCTCGGCAACGCGCGCCGACATCAGCGGCAGTATGTCGCGCGAAACGCCCCTTCCCTCCGGCTCTGGCGCGGACTCGCCGGGCTTGAGCAGCGTCACGCGGTCAAGGTACACGTCGAACGCGAACGGCTTGTCGGTGAAGAAGTGCACTCGCGCGATCTCCTTCGGATTCGTCGTCTTTGGCCATTTTTTGAGCGGCACTATCCACTGCATGTACCCATGCGAGGGCAGGCGCGTGGTCGCATGAAGGCCGTTCTGTATGCGGCCTTCCGCGCCGGCGATGAACGTGGAGAAGGAGGCGCCGCCTTCGGCGAGGTTGACGATGTCCACGGCCATGCGGTCGTATTGCGTCCAGTCTGCAACGGACGTCTCCAACGTGAAGCTGGGCCATTCGTCAAGGCCCTGCCGCCACGGCGTACACGTCCAGTGCAGCGCGTTCGTGCCGTGCGTCGAATAGCGGCTTTCCACGGCAAACGAACGGCTTGAGTTCTTGCCGTTTGGCGCGCAGGCGATCTCCTGCGGCGTCTCGAAGTCGAAGAGCGTCACGGCGCCATGCGCCGCGATCGCGCCCGCCGCACACGCGGCAGACAGAAAAGTCCTTGAAAAGTTCATGACACGATTATAGCAAATCGAGTGCCTGGTGCCTAGTGCCTAGCATCACTCGTAGCGCAGGGCCACTATCGGGTCCAGCTTCGACGCTCTCATGGCAGGATATATTCCGAAGCAGATTCCCACGCCAACGGATATTCCAAACGACAGCACCAGGCTCATCGGCGTCACCACCGTTGGCATTCCCGCGATGAGCGTGACGGCGAACGGTATCGCAAGGCCAAGCGCCATTCCGATCATCCCGCCGATCACCGAGAGCACCATCGCCTCGATGAGGAACTGCAGCACGATCTGGAAGCGCTTCGCGCCGATCGCGCGGCGTATGCCGATCTCGCGAGTCCTCTCCGTGACGGATGCGAGCATGATGTTCATGATTCCGATGCCGCCCACGAGAAGCGAGATGCCGGCGATGGCGCCGAGCACTATCGAGAACGTGCGCTTCGTGGCCTCGGCCTGGCGGAGAAGCTGCAGCGGCACGTTTATCGCGTAGTCGCGCCGCTTGTGCGACGTCTCGAGGATGCGCGAGACCGCCTTCGCGGTGGCGGCAACGTCCTCCTCGCGCTCTACGTGCACGAGTATCTCGTGCAGCTCCACCTTCTCGCGCACCACCGAGCCCTGCGTGCGGCGGGCGAACATGTCGCCATAGCGCTGGCGCGCAGAGGCGAGAGGGATGTACACGTCGGTCTGGCCGTCTGGCGTGTCCGATGCCTCCGCGCCGCCAGACTCGCTCTTCACGATTCCGATCACCTGGTAGGTGCTGCGGTCGATCGTGAGCGTCTCGCCCACGGCGTGCTCGTTCGCGAGAAGCCTTCGCGCGCCCCATTCAGTCAGCACCGCGACGGTGGCGAACTTCTTCGTGTCGTCCTCGCTCATCACGCGGCCCGCGATCACCTCGCGCTCGACGAGGCGGAACCAGTCGTGAGTGGTGCACACAACGCGCAGATCGAGCGAACGTTCGTTGAGCTTGCCCTGCTTGACGAGTGCCTTCACGGGCACCACCACGTCCACTGAGGGAACCGTGGCGGCGATTCTTTCGGCATCCGAGTAGAGAAGGCCGTAGATCGAGAAGAACGAGGCTTTGTTCTGCATGCCCGTTTCGTCCGCCGGCTTCTTAGACTCGAGCATTATGTTGTGGCTGCCGAGGCGGCGTATCCTGTCGAGCGCCTCGCGCGAAGCGCCCTCGCCTATCGCGAGCATCGCGATCACGCTGCCCACGCCGAACACAAGCCCCAGCATCGTGAGGAAGCTTCTGAGCTTGTGAAGCAGCAGGTTCTTCACGCCTAGCACCACGTCGCGGCGCAGTCTGGAGACGGCGAATGTCACCGGGCCTCCTTTATGAGGCCGTCGCGCATCACGATGCGATGGCCGGCGTATGCGGCGATGTCGTCCTCGTGAGTCACCATCACGATCGTCTTGCCCTGGCGGTTGAGCTCGGTGAAGAGGTTCATGATCTCAACGCTCATTGCGGTGTCGAGGTTGCCTGTGGGCTCGTCGGCGAGGATAACCACGGGGTCCGTTGCGAGCGCGCGCGCGATGGCAACGCGCTGCTGCTGTCCGCCGGAGAGCTGGTTTGGCCTGTGCGAAAGGCGGTTGGCGAGCCCCACGTATTCGGCGTACTTGTTCACGCGCCTGTCGCT